>JAOZRQ010000867.1 GCA_029940115.1 Desulfobacterales bacterium | reverse complement strand
GGAGCATGGAAACACGCCCCCGCAGCAGAGACAGTTTCTCAGAAGGGCGATTCTTTTCATACCTGAGTCATCCACATAAGTCAGATGGAATTCCCTGAACTCGCTGTCAAAAGCGACAGGAACATCCGGTTTCCAGCGATCAGGATTCGGGCGTATGTTTCCTTTTCTGAGATAGTCCCGCGTAACCGGTTTTTCCGGATTCTTTGCCCAGATGCGGAAATGGGGGACTTCGCATTTTTCAAGAGGCAATTTTCCGATGGTGAGCCATTCCTCCTTTGAAAAACGGAACAGAGGCTCTTCCGCATAGACACCGTCCTCGCCCATCGTTTCGGCAGCGTCGAAGGTTCTGTGCAACTCCCGGGCGAGAAACTGAAGTCTCAATATGAAATCAGTTTCAAATTCGTCGTAACAAAAGAGACTTTCGCACACACTCGAACAAATGAGTAGCCTGTCAGCCACCATACATTCCGAAAAATTCACATCTATGGTGAACACAGCCCTCACATTTCCGGTATTTCCCTGAATCGAATATCGCAGCATAAGAAGACAGCCTTTCGGCATGATCAGTCCTGGATGAGGCCATTCGACTACCGTCCACCCGTCAACTTCGGGAACTCCCATCATTACTCCAGTAGTCAGAAAGTCGTTGCTGTCAGGAAGCAGTTTGAAACCTGTGAGCCTGAAGCAACGGTCAATTTTTTCATAAAATTCCTCATCGACTTTTATATCTGACAAACTGACTGTGGCATCTATATTATCCATGATTATCTCCTTAAAAATCCATTCTGATTATATCGGACAGAGACAAACCGTGCTTTGCCAGTTTTGCTGGTGTATTATCCGGCAGAATGGCATTGGTTGGTATAACTATTTTCAATTCTTTTCCAAGGTCTTTAGCCGTCTTTTTTGCTTTATATATTCCTCCCTTGTTGATTTTTCGCACCAATTCCTTCCCGCCGAGCGTCATCTGATATGCAAAACGATCTGATAGAATATCAATCCCCCCATTATCTAAAATACTGCTTCCGATATCGATTATCCGCTCCCCGTTTAATGACATGATTGAAGCAGCATGAATTTCAAACAGATGACCTGCCACATTTGCTTTGCATAAATTTTTGAAAGCATCATCAAAACCTTTAATATTCGGATTTTCTTGAATAAGCTTTTTTGACTTTGTCAGCATGTCAATGAGATTTGCATGCATAAACTTATCAACATCATAAAGACCTTTTTTGTTGTTGAGTGCCAATTTAAGATCTCCGGGATTCACTTTTTTCCTGAGCAGCAGAGCGACGCCTTCCACAACCTCGTCAAGCTTTCCGGAATCTCTGATGCCGAACAACACATGATCACTCACACCACGTCCCAAGGTTAACGCAACCTTGTTCGCCAATTCAGGTCCGAGATTGGCTTTATTAGAAATAGAGACCAGCACATCAACGATCTCATCTCCCATCACCCTTTGCAATCTGGCGACACGTTCAAGGGTTCTGGAGGATTTCACAAAGGTGCTGAATGCCGAAATCGCCTCGTCTCCTTTATCAATGATTGTCTTGAGAAGACTGATGTACATTTCAGCGTATTCGGCAGCCGCCTTCGGCCCCTTTTCATAGCCTATGGAAAACATCGTCTTCACAGTACGGACAAGGGATTCTCTGAAGACTCCCTTTCCGATTTTGGGCAGCATGACTTTGACAGCTGTGACAAGGGCGTCCGGGGCCTCACCCGCGACAGGAACAAACTCGGTCGCAAGTCCCACAAGGGCAAAACCGAAATGCATCCAGTCCGGCTCCTCTCCTCCCGGCCATA
>JAOZRQ010000866.1 GCA_029940115.1 Desulfobacterales bacterium | reverse complement strand
GGAAGCCCTTTCAGACGCTCATCCGCGGGAAGCCCTTTCAGACGCTCATCCGCGGAATAGTATGCAAGCACTTCGTCCGCGGGATAGCGTTTCAGCACTTCGCCTTGGGGCAGCACATCCAGATACTCCAGCAACATGTCTCTCTTATAATCCTCTACAGTGTAAGGCATGACAACTCCCGCGTTGAAAAAACGGCCTCGGACCACAAAGTCCGTCAGAATCAGCAACGGACAACAAACCCGCAACAAACCACCACCCAACAATCATTTTGTCCGCAACGTCTCCCCATCAGCGGGCGAGGCGTCAGCTTCTTCGATCTCATCCGCTTTGATGTTTGAGAGTTCGCTCAATGCCTCCCGGACTTCCCTGGACCCTTTCTCGCAAACTTCGAGCAGTCTGTTGTGTTCTCTTTTGGTCTGTCCGACGGGGAAGCGTCCCCCGGTTTTTTCGAGATACTTGTATGCGAGTTCCCGGATACTCTCCCAAGTGTCCTTTCGGCTCTGATTCTCCAAGGGGGTCAGGGTGTCAATGTCTCTGAGGAGCTTCCGACGAAACGGCTTTGCAAAGAGCCCTTGGATAAGGACCATCCAGAGGATGAAGACCAGCAGGGCAATGACTCCCCCGACTCCGAGAGCTTGGTGCACAAGCCCCTCAAGTCCCGCCGCGCCCATATATTCGCCGATTTGGGCTGGCATCTCCGTTGTCAGCATGGCGAGACTCATGCCCCCGCCGCACACGAGGCTGACAATGAATCCGATGAGGGTGTTCTTGAGCCGAAACATGCGGAATTTCCTGCGATAGCTGATCAGGGCCTCAAGAAGGTGGGAGAGCCGGCCGCCGTGGGTCTCGATGAATGTGGCCAGATGATCCAAGTGGTGCAGGGGGGCCTTGAGAATGGCGTTCTTCAGTTCCTCCCGCTGGTTGGCGAGATAAGGCAGATAGGCCTTCTTATCCTCGGATTCGGTGGAAGATGCCGGGGCCGCATGGGGGGAATGGGAGAGATAGACCATCGGGATGTCTTTTCTGCCCGTCATCTGGGAAAGGTTCCAGCAGAGGCTCCCATAAACCCGGAGCAGATCCGTCAAAGACGCGCATTCGTCAATCCGGTTCAGCACAAAGCGGACCCGGTCCTCATGGGTGCGGGTCGGCAGGGTCTCCCGGATGCTTCTGCGGAGTTCCCGGACGGTGCCGGCCTTGTGCGGGTCAAAGAGGATCAGGATCAGGTCCGCCATCTGCACGAAGCTGCCCACCACTTCAAGATAGTCATACCCGCGATCCCGCTCGGCATGGCTGTCGTGCATTCCCGGGGTGTCTATGATGGCGAGATTTTTCAGGAACGGCGAATTGACTCTCTTCATGCGAAAGTGGGACGCAAACCGATCCCCGTGCTTTTTCAGGCTCTCAAACGGATATTCCTGATCGTTGAGCAGCACTTTCCCGTCCCGCTCGTCCGTAACTCGGATCGGGAGGGTCTCAGACTCTGACTCATCATGGGTGATCACGGTGAATGAATCATCGGTGGGGGCCTGACCGGTGTCCTGGATATAGGCCTGGAGCAGCTCATTGATCAGGGTGGACTTGCCTGATGAGTAGTTGCCGAGCAGCAGCACTTGGGGCCGCCACTTGACGCTCGATTCGAGCGGCGTGTCGGTATAGCCATAGCGCAACGCGACCGGCGTCAGGTGGTCCGCGACCATCTCCACCAGCTCCGCCTGAAGCGAATGGTAATAGTTTTCACGATACATGGTGTCTCCTGTTTTAGCTGTAAGCTGTAAGCTGTAAGCTGTAAGCTGTAAGCTGTAAGCTGTAAGCTGT
>JAOZRQ010000865.1 GCA_029940115.1 Desulfobacterales bacterium | reverse complement strand
CCCGACGCTCCCGCCGGATTGCCAAATCCGGCGGGCGGCGTGATGCGTGAGACGTGATGCGTGATGCGTGACACGTGATGCGTGACATGTGATGCGTGAGACGTGATGCGTGATGCATGAGACGTGATGCGTGAAACGTGATGCGTGATGTGTGATGCATGAGACGTGATGCGTGAAACGTGATGCGTGAAACGCATTTCATGCGGCTTCGATTCTGGTTACATATTTCACACGCAAGGGGATGAATCAATGGGGGGGAGAGAGTATTTCAGGGTGGAGATATTCTACTTGGGATTTGGAGGAGTTGATGCAATCAGCCGGAGAAGATCACATAAGAGAGACGCGGCAAGCGGATAGAAGGGAGATTGCCGTTCACATATGATCCGCTGACGAAACGTGTTGATCCACGGCAGTATTTCAGAGGCATATGATACCGCCTTGTCAACGAAAGCCGGGTCGGCGTCAGGCCAGCCTTTTGACAAAAGAAAATAAAGATATTCCAGTTCCACAGACAAATGGTCAGGGGGATCGTTGGAATGGCCTGTCAGCGACAATCCTTCGGATTCAAGACGTTTCTTCATCATCATTGCGGGTTGGCCCATCAACATGGCATTTTCGGACACATGGCAGGACTCGTAAAGCGGAGCCGCGACTCCTCCCCTGGCATTAATGAACAGACGAACATATGCCTCTTCAAGATGACAGAAAAGGGCATCTGCGGCAGCAAAATTCCCGATGACGGCTCTGAGTTGACTCAGAACGTCAGGAGGTTCATAATTCGCCACAGCCTCAATCTCTTCGAACGGACGAAGATAGGCGGCTGTCCGGAGCATTTCCTCACACTGATTGGAATCGGGTCCCCAAAAAGCCCGGCACATTTTTCCAATCCCCTCAAGCAGAAATGTCTGCTGACTTGTTGAGAGAGTATATTCTTTCATATTCAACCTGTTTCGCTTGCTCATTAAGTATCGTTGACCGCCTGAAAGCGGAACTACAAATTTCATCTGAAAGTGTGAACTACTTTTCAGGCAAAATGAAGGATGCCTGATATTTCTATCAGATATAAAATAAAAATGCAATCCGGTCAATCAAAAATGGACTTTCGTCAATTTTTCATATCTCAATCAGGCAGAAGTTTGCAGTTCCGCCTTCAGGCGGTGCCACACCGCCTGAAGGCGGAACTGCAAACTTCTGGCTTAAAAAAAATGTAAACCCATAATATGGATGGTCAAAAAAATGCTTGACGGAACCGTCCTGAAATGATACCAAGAATTCAGCCATGATGCCTGCCTCCCTTTGCCGGTTTGAACATTGTGCTCACAGGGCTGGTCTGACTGCCGCCAAAGCAAACATGGCTTGGGATGCCGGGTCCATATTTTTCAACAAAATTGAATATGAGGAGAGTAACATGGAAAAAAGTGTGGGGGCAAAAGCAAGACTGATTTTTATGATGACAGGACTGCTTTTCTTTCTGTTCGCTTTCTCTCCGCTGCAAATCTTTGCAGAGGAGGTTCAGGAGCTCAGACAGCAGCTGGATAGCCTGAAGGAGCAGATGAAGAAAATTCAGGAACAGCTCGAAAAGCTGGAGAAACGGGGGGAAGAAATAGATGAGATAGATGAAAGGTTGAGCAAGGCGGAACTTCACACCGCAACGGACAAGCTCTCCTTTGGCGTGGAAATGAGGACCAAGCTCGATTCCATTCATTACACAGACATACATGTCGCGCCGGCCGACCTGACGAACAGGTTCTTTGACAATTACCCGGGTGACGGGATGATGGGAATGATGGGGCAGATGATGCAGTCGCCAATGATGC
>JAOZRQ010000864.1 GCA_029940115.1 Desulfobacterales bacterium | reverse complement strand
CTCACATGCCCACATGCATGTTCACGCCCATGGGCGACGGGCATGTCCGTGCCCACAAATGTTCACGGGCAGGCACGGGCCTCCCCAAAAAGCGTTATAATCATGAAAAAACTTATGACTGGGCACTTATTCGTTAGTTGTCAATTCAACTGCTTTTTCCTTAGCCGCTTTTTGGGCCTTCATATGTTCCACAATTTCAATCATGAAATCCCGCATCTCCGTTGCCAGTTTGAGACATTCCGGGCAATACACCTTTTTCCGGATACGGTCATGCGCTTCGAGCTGATGCCAGTACCATCTCCCGTAGGGCGTTCCCTTACAGAATTTTTTGCCGGTATATGCCGCAATGGGGCATCCGATGCAGATCAATATATAGAATATCCGGCACGGAGGGCAGTCTATCACGCCACCATCAGAGCGTTTCCCCTTGATGATCCCTTCCCATTTGCGGACTGACGCTTCCATAATTTTGATTTTGTCCATAGGGTTCTCCTATTTATTGTCTGTTGTTCGTTGTCCGTTGTTCATTGTCTGTTGTTTGCTGCCGGAAATCAGCTGGAATCTCAATCTCCCAGCATCACGTCTCACGCATCACGTCTCACGTCTCACGCCTCACGCATCCAACATCCAAAATTCCCGTTGCACATACAGACTCCGTTTCATCGCGTAATTCAATTTCCTTCGGGCTGCACGGGCCGACATCTCCGGGGGGCTGGCTTTTGTGAGTCCTGCCAATTCCCGCAAGACCGCTTTTACAGACGCACCGAGCGCAGTCAAATGGTATCCGCCTTCCAAGGAAAGCACAAGTTTTCCACCGCAACACATCTCAGCCATGTCCATGAGGGAGCGGGTCAGGCCCGCAAAACCGGCCGGCGTCATCTTCATGCCGCCCATGAGGTCCGATTTGTGAGGATCAAAACCGGCTGAGACCAAGATCAGTTCCGGCGAAAATTCCATGACCAGGGGCCGGAGCAGATTTTCAAACAAGGCCGCATACTCTCCGTCACCATAGCCTTTGGGGATCGGAACATTCACGGTAAATCCCTCACCCTTTCCTCTGCCGGTCTCTGTGAACAGACCTGTGCCGGGAAAGAAAGGATGCTGGTGAATGGAGAAAAACAACACAGCGGGATCATGTTCAAACGCGTGTTGGGTCCCGTTGCCGTGATGGACGTCCCAGTCAACAATGAGGACGCGGCCAAGTCCGAGCGCCTCGCGGGCAAACATTGCCCCCAGAGCCGCGTTGTTGAACAGGCAAAACCCCATTGCCCGGCTTCTCTCGGCATGATGTCCCGGAGGTCTCACGAGCGCAAACGCGTTGTTGATCTCTCCTGAAACCACTTTTGAAATCGCCTCAAACAATCCCCCGGCAGCCAGCAACGCGGCCTGATACGAACCGGCCGAGGTGTGGGTGTCGGGTGTCAGGGCAGTCTGTTCCACACCTTCCGTGGCCCCGATCCGTTTCATGTATTCGGGGGAATGGATCAGGAGAATCTCCTCCCGCTCCGCTTCTCTCGGCGTGATTTCGGCAAAATGGCCGGCCATGTCGGGATCATCCAGCATCGTGTAAATCGTTTCCAGTCTCCGCCGACTTTCCACATGCCCCTCTTCTGTCATGTGGTTGAGATATCTTGGGTCCCTCACAATTCCCGTTTTATTCATATTTATCTCCTTTTGGCGGCAAATATTCGGTGAAACCCGTTTTTTCCCTCTCATGCTCGGTTCCCCCTCATGCTCGGTTCCCCCTCATGCTCGGTTTCCTCTCATGCTCGGTTCGGACTTCGGCGTGAGCTCAGACTTCGGCGAGCTCAGACTTC
>JAOZRQ010000389.1 GCA_029940115.1 Desulfobacterales bacterium | reverse complement strand
ATCCTCAATTTGACCTGCCAGAAGGCTCAACCAAGGTTCAGCGCAAGCTTTCAGGGTGCCGGCTCAAGCACGGGAGAGCTCAACAAAGGGAGTGCAAGAAAGGCGGTCTCGTTGCCTTTCAACCTCCACAGTTTGAGACTCGTTGCCTCTCAACCTCGATGACTAAGCAGCCCTTCTTGCGTCTTGACGCGTTTCCCCCATCATCAAGAAAAACTTGGAATGTCAGGCAAAGTGTTGTCTCCTCGCATTCGAACCGCGGATCATGCGGATTGCACGGATTGCACAGATTGCCGTCTCTCTTTGTTGGCGTGGGATTCATCGGTTTTTTGGGTTTGTGCGGGTTTGTGGCGCAGAAGGTTGTTGACATCCGACATCCCTCATGATGGTGCAGGCATTCCCGTTGGCAGGTCGGGCGGCATCTTTTCAGTCAGCCACGAGCTGCAATAGGAGTATCCGCCTTCGGGGCATTGACATGCGAATCATGCCAGTGCCTGCGTTCGGCGGGCCGAGAACTGCAATGGGAGAACACTTTGTGCCCCCGACAGTTGCCGACATCCAAGCGCATGTGCCTCATGGCTCCACCATACATAGGGAACACGCACACCAAACAGGCAGGTCGTTTGCGCCGTGCCGTGTGGGCAGAGCAGTGAGCGGGGCCACTTGGCGGCATCTGGGGAGCGAATCAGTTGTCTGAAGATTCACGGGCATGGCATGGCGCGGTCCTCCCAAGCCGTGTCATGGTCGGTTGTGGGAGATCCTGTGCCTGTGATGCGGGCGAAGACCAGCGATCTCAGGCAACGGCCTCCTCCTTGGCCTTTTTCCTGGCCTCCCTTTCCGCCTTTTTCTTGGCTCTCTCAGCCTCCCTTTCCGCCTTTTTCTTGGCCTTTTCCGAGTCTTTTTCCGCGTTTTTGCCCACCTTTTCAGGGGACTTGCATTCTGTTGTCTCCTTCTTTTCTGCGGCCTCTCTCTTTTCCGCCTTTTTCCTGGCCTTTTCAGCCGCCTTCTCCTCCGCCTCCTTGGCGGCCTTCTCAAACACGTCATAACCCAACAGCGACTCGGCCACAAGGCTGCTCATGTCTTTCATCAGCAGGTGGGACCCTCGGGCCATGATCCCCACATTCAGCCCTTGGAAGCAGAAGGGGCAGCAGGAGACCAGACATTCCGCGCCGGTCTCCTCGGCTTCCCGGACTCGGCGCTGGGCCATCCTGTTCTGGATGTCCGGGTAGCCGGCCTTCAATCCGCCGCCGGCCCCGCAACAGCGGGAGTATTCACGGTTTCTCGGCATCTCGGTCAGCCTGAGCCCCGGAATGGCGTTCATGATGGTCCGTGGCGCGTCAAACCCGCGGGTGGCCCTGCCGAGGTGACAGGGGTCGTGATAGGTCACGACTTTCTCCACCGGATTGAGAAACGTGAGCTTTTCCTGCTCCAGAAGACGAGCCAGAAATTCAACGGTGTGCATCACCTCAAAGTTGAGCGTTTCGACTTTGGGATAGTCCTGCTTGATGGTCTTGAAGCATCCGGAGCAGGAGCTGATCAGGGTGTCAATCCCCAATCCGTTGAACTGCCGGATGTTCTCCCTGAACAGCCGCCCATGTTCGGGATCCCCCATCCTGAGCAGGACACTTCCGCAACACCTCTCATCCTTTCCCAGAACGCCGTAGTCAATATCCAGGGCATTGAGGATGTTGATGGTGTTGACGGCAACTTGCCTGACATTGGCATCATAGGACGCGGTGCATCCGAGGAAAAGAAGGACCTTCCCCTTTTTCTTCTTGATATTCCGGGGTTCATCCTGGATCAGCTTGTCCTTCTTCGCCCGCCTGGCCCATTTGGTCCGTCCGGCCCGGGGTTGCTGCCACGGATTGTCATATGCTTTGACGCTCTTCTCCAAGGCCTTCTGGGATTCCAAGGGGCCATAGTCCGCGCTCACGATCAGCCGGCGCAGATCCTCCCACAGGTTCACTGTGTCAATGTGCGCGGGGCAGACCACCTCGCATTGCCCGCATGTGGAGCATTCATACAAGTTCCTGACAAAATCCCCGATCTCGGCATGGCTGACCTCATGGTGACGGAACAGGGTCCCGAGAAGGCTCTTCAGAGATTTGCTGACCCTTTCGCTCTTCATGATTTTGGCCAAGAAGCCCTGCTGGGATCTGGCGATCTTCAGAAAGTCAATCACCTTTCGGCGGGGAATGATCCCCTCCTTCTCATCTTGGTCATAGACCGGGCACCAGAGCAGGCATTCGCCGCATCGGGTGCAGGCGTCCAGCTGAATCAGCCGGCGCATGTCCAGATTGTGGAGGGGAATCTCCCTGACTTTCCCCTCCTCCTTTTCTTCTTGAGTGCCTTGAATTTCCCTGCTTTCTGTGGACATAATTCATTTTCCTGTTAAGATTGGAAGCACTGGCCAAACAAACAACTTCCTCATTTTCTGATCAATCCGAATCGGGTCACGGTTCCCAAACAAACAACTTCCCCTTGCCTGCTCCATCCGGATTGGACAAATCCGAAATTGAGGCAATGGGCGAGGGCCAGGATCATCAGCCCATAGCCCAGCCATTCATTTCCTGCCGGATTGGACAAATTTGAATCAAGCGTGAGGGATGTTGTTTGGTCACGGTTTCCAAACAAATAACTTCCCCATTGCCCTGCTCCAGCCGGCTTGGACAAGTTTGAATTGAGCGTGAGGGCAATGGGCGAGGGCCAAGATCATCAGGCACCCATAGTCCATAGCTCATTGCCCCAGCCCATTCATTTCCTGCTCCAGCCGGATTGGACAAATCCAAATTGAGCGTGAGGGATGTTGTCTGGTCAAATAAATAATTTCCCCATTGCCTGCTCCAGCTGGCTTGGACAACTCTGAAATTGAGCGTGAGGCCAAGATCATCAGGCACCCATAGCTCATTGCCCCAGCCTGCTCCAACTGGCTTGAACAAATCCGAATTGAGCGTGTTTGGTCACGGTCCCAAATAAATGAATTCCCCCATTTCCTGCTCCATCCGGATTCCAAATCTATCACTCCATGAGCATGGTCTCATTGGCAAGATACAGTCCCGCGTCTCTTTATCCTTCTTTATCAGGACATCACACTTTTTGTCCACAATTTTTGTTTGACTCTGCGGCATCCTTCATCCATCAGTTCACAGCTTTTTTTGAGGCCAAAAAGTTTGTAGTTCCGCCTTCAGGCGGTCCGACACCGCCTGAACTACAAACTTTTCCATCCGGAAAGTGCAAACTGCTTTCCATGCAAAATGAAGGATGCTGCCCGTCAGAAATCAGATGATTTCCGTGAGAAAGATTTTTTCTGCACAAATATTGTCTCAGTGCTTGACATTCTTTTTCATGCAGGCTATAATGGCTTTTAAAGAATGAGAGGGAGGATGCCTCAACTGAAATACAGGACAAATATGGTTTCAGTGCTTGACATTCTTTTTCATGCAGGCTATAATGGCTTTTAAAGAATGAGAGGGAGGATGCCTCAACTGAAATACAGGATCAGGATGACAAAGATAAATATGACAGCAATGAATCTGAAACATGATTTTCAAGAAATACCGGAACAGGGACATCAATACGGTTCCATACAGAAGAATGGTATTCTCTCCATTTTTCCAGTAGTCTATGATCCCGCAGTATTGCCGAAAGGAGAGCCTCTGAACTGACTCCATGTCATCAGCAGGCCATAAAGGCCCCTTTCGGTATCTGCAAATAATACCGGAAGGGGCTTTTTTTTATATGATTATTCTGTGTACAAGACAAAAAGTTGGAGTGGGCGACAAACCCGGCTTTTTCCAAAACGGGCCGACTTCCCGACTGCAAGAAAAAGCCGGGTTCCTTCCTCAATCATTATTTTTGTCCTGTACACAGAAAAATCTTATGATTTTCCCTTGACATTGCTTTTCAAGTCATATATAATGCGGTTTAAAGATTGAGGGAGAGACCCTTACAGAAATTCAGGAAAAACAATCACAGGAAAAAGCAACATGACACCAATCCATCTGAAACATAATTTCATACAAAGACCCAGTTACGGCTATTCATACGTTTCCATACAGGAGATGAGCATCCTCTGTTTCCTGAATAATAGTACCTCCTGCTTCGTGAATAATGATGTTTTAGGTGCTGATTGGGAACGCGCAGTATTGCCGAAGGGGGGAGAGCCTGTGAAATAACCATATTTTTCAGTATGTTGCAAAGGCCCCTTTCGGTATCCTTACATACTGGAAGGGGCTTTTTTTATGGAAAAATCTGGGCCGTTAGCTCAGTTGGCAGAGCAGCGGGCTTTTAATCCGCGTGCCGTTGGTTCAAACCCAACACGGCTCACCAAACATAAAATTTGCAGGATGGTTCCACAAGAACCCGGTTTCGCCCTCAGGGACTGTGCGATCAGGTTTCAGTGACGCGACACAGTGTCAGAAACTGGGTTTCTTTACAATCTGATGGCAGAAAGCTTAACTTTCCGCTTCTTTGAATACCAGACAGCGTTTACTGAACCGTGCGCGAGTAAGTCCCGATAAAGGGCGTTGACGGCGGAGTTGGTTCCTGTCTGGGGATGAGTTGCCGGCCTTGACGTTTTGCCGGGTCTCCATTCTCTCATGCCAAGGTGACAGTTGGCGAACCAGAGGATCCACCCGAAGGCAGGTTATGGCAACGGCAGCTGAATTGGCGGCGTAACGGCTTGCAGCCCGACAAATTTGTGGTGAGAGTAGCTCAACTGGCAAAGCACCGGATTGTGGCTTCGGCAGATGGCGGTTCGATTCCGCTCTCTCACATGCTCCGGAGTGGCACATCATTGTTCGTCGCTCCGGAGTGCCAAACTTGTAGTTTGGCAGACCCGAAAACGGGAGATTTGCCAAACTGCAAGTTTGGCACTCCGGACAGTATTTGGCGTTCTGTAGCTCAATGGCAGAGTACACGGCCGATAACCGTGCGATCTGGGTTCAACTCCCAGCGGAACGACCACAGTGGAAGGATGAAGTTTGAAGGATGAAGTGCGTCATTTTGGAGGGGTTGACCCCAGCAGGGTCCTGAAAACCGGTAGCGTGTCAAAGCGTATCAGAGTTCGAGTCTCTGTCCCTCCGCCAAGATATACCCAAGCGGTCGCGGGTTCGAGTCCCGCCCCTGCATCCAGAAATGGAAGGATGAAGTTTGAAGGATGAAGTTTGAAGGATGAAGTCTGAAGGATGAAGTCTGAAGGATGAAGGAGTTCTTTGAAAACATGTCGGGATGTGGTCCAGCCTGGTAGGACGCGTGCCTTGGGAGCACGAAGTCGCCGGTTCGAGTCCGGCCATCCCGACCAGAACGGAAGGATGAAATATGAAGGATGAAATATGAAGGATGAAATATGAAGGATGAAATATGAAGGATGAAGGATGAAGGATGAAGGGTCGCGAGTTCCAAGTCCCGTATCCAGATCATTCTTTGGATAAGCGAAGCGGTCTTTCATCCGGAGTGCGAAAGATAAGCGAAGCGGTCTTTCGCGAATATGCTGGGAAGTGGCTTAATTGGAAAAGCAAGTGGCTGTTAACCACAAGATTGCAGGTTCGAGCCCTGCCTTCCCAGCCAATTCTCCGATTTGTCGTGACATTTCGTGAGATACGACATGTCGCAGATTGACCTGCGATATCTCGCAGATCATTATGTTCACCGCAACAACCGGTGAAAGGAATGGACCCTCTGAAATCAAGGCTTCAAAACTTTCTTGAGGATGAGGTGATGCGGTGGCATGGAAGTTGCTACATTATAGACTCAGCAGATCCGGAGTGCGAAAATTGAGCGAAGCGGTTTTTCGCCCCGGTTTTTCGCAAACCATCATCTGGAGTGCGAAAATTAAGCGAAGCGGTTTTTCGCCCCATTCGGAGTGCGAAAATTGAGCGAAGCGGTTTTTCCCAAGATAAAAAACTCTCTTTTTGCATTCCGCTGAGACTTCAAAAAAAGACGTCCGGATTGCCAAAATGAACGAGGTGCTTTTTCGCATGTAAAAAAACGACCATTCTTGCATATATATAAGGTGAGATGGCCGAGCGGCTAAAGGCAACGGTTTGCTAAACCGTCGAGCCGAAAGGCTCCGGGGGTTCAAATCCCTCTCTCACCGCCAACATAGGGGCGTAGGCTAGTGGCAAGCCAAAAGACTTTGGCTCTTTTGACAGAGGTTCGATTCCTCTCGCCCCCATGGTGGAAGGATGAAATATGAAGGATGAAGGATGAAATATGAAGGATGAAGGATGGAATCCGGTTTCTCTTTCAGCACCGATTTTTTGCCGAGAGCGAAACTGGGGTCCTTTTCATAGAATTGCCGTATGTTGCATGTGAGGGCTTTGGCGTTGTTTCCGTATATTGCTCTATTCAAAGAGCGATTCTTAATGAAGAATCAACGATGTGGATTCCAAGTAATCCAAACCAATGAATGCAACGCCTAACTTACCTCACATTCAATAACGGTTCAGAGGAGTATCAGTAGAACTAAAAAGGCAAAGAAACCCGGTTTCTGGAAAGACGCCACGTCAGGGAAGCCTTGATCATCCGATCCCCGAGGACTGAAACCGGGTTTCTCCGCCATCAAACTTTTAGATCTACTGAGTGTGGCAAATTGATGCAGGGTGTAGCAGATGGGCGCATTTGCAAGTTGGGGGAATTGTCCCGGAGGGACTTGTGAGAACAGCC
>JAOZRQ010000863.1 GCA_029940115.1 Desulfobacterales bacterium | reverse complement strand
GCTTGGATTTGTCAATCCAAGCCGGGCGACTGACCCAAAACCCTTCACTCTGCTCCCGCCGGATTGCCAAATCCGGCGGGATGGCGGGCAACGGGCTTGGATTTGTCAATCCAAGCCGGGCGACTGACCCAAAACCCTTCACTCTGCTCGCGCCGGATTGCCAAATCCGGCGGGCAACGGGCTTGGATTTGTCAATCCAAGCCGGGCGAGTGGCCCAACCGAAGATTGAGGTCCGTGAGACGAATATGGAAAAAACGGAAACTGCTCCGAACAAATGGCTGGTATTCTCTTTGGTGGCGATGGGGATCTTCATGTCAACCCTTGACGGAAGCATTGTCAACATCGCCTTGCCCGCGATCATGCGGGACTTGGTGGTTCCCTTGGCGACCATCGAATGGATCCCGATGATCTATCTGCTCACGATATCCTCGCTTCTCATGAGTTTCGGACGCCTGAGTGACATCAAGGGGCGTCGCTGGGTTTACAGCCGGGGACTGTTTGTGTTCTCCCTAGGCTCCCTGTTCTGCGGAGCCGCTCCCAACGCGGCGTGGCTGATTGCTGCGCGTGGGTTTCAGGGCGTTGGCGCGGCCATGATCATGGCATGCACACCTGCGCTGGTGATTGAGACCTTTCCCGCGTCAGAGCGGGGAAAGGCCATGGGCATGGTGGGCGCAGTGGTCGCGTCTGGATTGACCGCAGGTCCGGCCTTGGGTGCCCTGATCCTTCATCACCTTTCCTGGGAGTTCATCTTCTACATCAACATCCCCATCGGCACGATGACCGCTCTAATCGTGACCAAGCTCCTGAAAGGAGGGAGCGCGGATGTCACCCGCCATGAATCCTTTGACCGGGCCGGCGCGGTTCTGCTTGCCCTCTCCATCGGATCATTTCTCTTTGCCGTCACCCACGGATACCAATGGGGATACCTCTCCGTTCCCTTCCTCTCCCTTTTGTGCGTCTCAGCAGGATCGACTCTGTGGCTCATCCGCGTGCAAACCCGTGTCGCTCATCCGATTCTGAAGCCGTCGCTTCTGAAAATCCGCCTCTTCACCCTGCCGGTTCTTGCGGCTGTGGCCCTCTTCGCCAGTCTGTTCACGATGATCTTTCTGATGCCTTTCTATCTGATGTACCCTTGTGGCCTTTCCGAAAAGGAGGCCGGGTATATGATGGTGATGGTCTTTCTCCCCCTTTTCATCGTCTCCCCGCTGGCAGGGGCCATTTCGGATCGCATCGGCACACGGATTCTCTGCACATTAGGCATGGCGATCCTCTTTGCCGCGTTCTTCTTTCTCTCTCAACTCCCTCCGGCTTCACCGCCCATTTCCATTGCTTGGCGACTCGCCCTTGCCGGCGTGGGAACCGCGTGTTTCATCTCCCCCAACAGCACGGTGGCCATGAGCGCTGTTCCGCCGGCGCATAAGGGGATCGCGGCGGGAATGGTGGCCGTTGCCCGCAATCTCGGAATGGCCCTTGGCATCGCACTGGCAGGAAGCACATTTAACAGTATCTTTTACAGGTTGAGCGGTGGGCTTCACCTAAAGGTCTGGCATCCTGAACTGGAACCGATATTCATGCCCGCGTTTCGGCATGCCATGCTTGCCGGGGGAATGGTGGCGGGGGTGGGGATGATTCTGGCGTTTCTGCGAGGACGAGAACAGTGACCAGTGATCAGTGATCAGTGATCAGTGATCAGTGACCAGTGATCAGTTGCCAGTGACCAGTGATCAACCGGTCAGTGATTATTTGCCAGTTGTCAGTTGCCAATTCTCCCGCGAAAAAGAGGATATCGAAAAGAGAGATACGCCTACAGATGATGAGCC
>JAOZRQ010000862.1 GCA_029940115.1 Desulfobacterales bacterium | reverse complement strand
ACGGCGTGAATTCCCCTGCCCGGGTTTTCCCAGCGGAAGGAGAGGTCCTCGAACCCGTCCGGCTCCAGTTGTTCATGCGTGTGGGCCAAGCCCACGAGGGTCCCGCCGGCCCCGGGGTCGCCATCGTGGAATGCGACATCCACGCCCGGGCGCACATGGAACACGCCGCCGTTGCCGATCCGGACCGTGATGGTCACCGCATCCGGCGAGATCGCCGTGCGGACGCGTGACGCGGTCAGGTCCACGCAGCCCCGGGCGTTCGGCATGGTGTTCTGACGGTAGCTGTTGTGGACATCCCAGCTGTTCTCCTCATGTCTCGGGATCGTGCCGTCGTCGTTCACGTTGGTGATGTGGTAGGAGTGCTGGTTCCAGATGTTGCGGGTGTTGACCCAGGTGTCGCTGGCGTCGCCGAACACGAGGATGCCGTGGTTCAGGCTGCTGCAAATGGAATGATTGTTGGCCGCCACAACGATCTCCGCATTGCCGTCATTGTCCACGTCGGCGATGACCGGGAGTTCCAGCAGGGTTCCGGAACCGACAGGCACACCGAGGAGTTCCTCTCCGTCTGTTCCCCGGAAAATCCGGAGGCGATCCTGATCCGCATAGACGACTTCGGCGATTCCGTCATTTTCGAAATCAAAGACCGACGAGCCGGTGACGCTGGATGAGGCATCATTCACACGCGTCATCCACCTGACATTTCCGTCGGCTTCGAACACCGCATACATTGAACCGCCTGCCATGCCGATCTCCGGACGGCCGTCCCCGTCGAAGTCGGCAATTGTCGGCGGACCTCCGTAGCCTCCCATGGCTTTGTCATTTTCATCCTTTATCCGGGAAAGGGGGAAGGGCCCCCATTTGATGTCACCTGTATGTTCCAGCAGGCAGATTTTCCTTCTCCCGGTCACCACGATTTCAGGAAACGGATCCGCGTCAAGGTTGCCCACAGCGGTGAAGCCGTCATCGGCAAGCGGATTGTGCCAATGTTCGGTGCCGTTCGCATTGTAGGCCGTGTTTCCGGCGATCACCTCGGGGAGTCCGCTCAGGTCGAGGTTGGCAACACAGGAGTTGTGAAGACCGAATCCGCCCGGGTTTCCCGTGTTCAGGGTCCCTGTCCATTTTGTCGTTCCGTCCGCGTTCAGAACGACCCTGCCCACGATCACCTCGGGCGATCCGTCCTCATCAAGATCGGCCAGGGCGATGCTCGGATAATATTTGCTGACATGATAGTTGGCCAGGATTTTCTCGCCATTGACCCATTTGAACGTGCCGTCATTTTCAAAGGCCGCAATCCTGTTGTCCGCACACACGGCCAGGATCTCAGGCAGCCCGTCTCCGTCAATGTCGCCTGCGGCGGGGCTGGAGGTGGCGACCGTCTTGCGTTCGGTCACGGCGAACAGCTCCCCGCGGCCATCTCCGCTGACGGCTCTCAGTGTGCCGTTGCTTCCGTAGTTCGTGCCTCCGAAACTGTTGAACACGATGTCGGGAATGTCGTTCTCATCCACCCGACCGTCTCCGTTGTCGTCTGTCAGATTGACGACAATCGGCGCACACTCGACTTGGTGGGAGTCCTTCGGTTCAAGCTCCGGATCCGAATCCTTCTCCGGCCACTGCCATTCCAGGACCGCGTTGAAGTTCTCAGCCGGCGGGATGATGATCTCGCAGTCCGTCATGCTGTGGCTGACATTGTTCTCCTCGTCGGTTTCCGGAATCACGTCTCCGCTGTCCGCAAAGGCGAATATCCGGGTGCCGGCAAAGGGCAGGGCCACGCTGACATCCTCGAAGCAGACTGTCACCGTCTCCTCATGTCCGGGACCGTCCGACACCTCG
>JAOZRQ010000861.1 GCA_029940115.1 Desulfobacterales bacterium | reverse complement strand
AAGGTGTTTGAAAACTCCCTTGCCCGTGCCCGAAACTGGGGCATGGGCAGAGGGGGCAACAGGTGTTTTCAAACACCTTCTAAATGACGCGGATTTCCCGGAGATGGCCATCTCCGGTTTGTCCAATTCTTTCAGGGTTGGCCCGCTCATGGAGGTGTTTGAAAACACCTTCTAAGTTTCTTCACAGCTTTCAGCTTCCTCCTCATCCATTCGCCTGACGCCCTCCATCAAAAGCCACATGAACTCCCCAATTTCATCGGCTTCCGTTACTTCCGCGGGGAGTTCCTGGGTGAATTTGAATCTTCCCTCTTTTTCCTTTAATATCTCGTAAAATGCCTCTTCCCTCTCTTTGTCATCGTACTCGGCACTGATAAGGCCCCCTTCCCTGAAAACCAGATTTGCCGGGCCCTTGGACAACTGCAAGGTCAGGATGCCGGTTTTCTGGTTGGTGTTCAGGGTTTGGAGCAATTCCGAAGGGGGCATGTCGGAGATTTTGCCGACCATTCCGGTTGAAAATTCCTCGGATCTCACGACATTCGTCTTTGCAAGCCGTTTGGCAAGGAGCCGGGCAAAATACATCTGAAGGGAGGGGAATTGCGTCAAGACACTTCTGAAATTTTTGCCATTGATATACAAAATGGTCGTCGGTTCGACCACCTTTATTGTCGCGCCCACCGGATCACCGCTGAGGAGGCTCATCTCTCCGAAAACCTCGCTTTTTTCCAGAAACGCGATGCTGATGTTGCCATCCCCCACCACCTCAATTTTTCCAAACAGGATGATATACAAATTTTTGCCTGGCTCACCTTTCTTCAGGATGCACTCATTTTCGGCAAATTTTCTGAGTTTCAAATAAGAGACAAGCTCCCTGATATCATTTGGGTCAAGGGACTGAAAGAATGAGAAATCACTCAGCAAGCTCGCAATGGTGTCAATGTCACTCTGATCTTTCAGGGCATCGTCATTCTCATCTTTCGGCTCATCTTTCGGCTCATCTTCCTTGGCTATGTCAGGAGGACCCGTATGAGGCGTTGCATCCCTTTTTTTCTCACATGCCAAACCGATTGAGCCGCCACAACCGCCACAAGTGAGCATCTGCTTGGGATGATCCGCATCAGTGTTTTCCTCTTTGGCATATATGCTTATATCTTCAATGAGAATAAGGCAGGCAGGCTTGTCCCAAGGCAACAGAATGGCACCGCTTGACAATTTGAATTCATCTCCCCATTCATAAAGCGGGCAACCATTGTTTTCCACGATTTTAAAAGATGCTTCAGGCAGATTCATTTTTCCTCCTCGAATCGGACAAATCCAGCGGGAGCAGAGGGGTGACGAACTTATGAATTGGTGTGCGATTTTGCAAAATCGTTCCAAACGACTTGCAAAGTCGTTCTGCAAGTCAGAAAAAGTGCAAACTACTTTTGGGCGCAGTTTGTAGTTCCGCCTTCAGGCGGTTTCACACAGCCTGAAGGCGGAACTGCAAACTGGGCTCTAGAACCCAGTTACACCTACAATTATACACAGATTCATTAGGATTATACTTTATCAGACTTTTCCCTCATTGGAAAGGATTAAATATGAAATATTCGGCATCCGTTCAAGTTCACGGGCGGCTGACCGGGTGAGAAAAGTTTTTTGTCCTGTACTCAGACTATTTGTCTCTTTATATGGATGCTGAAAATTCGCAACTTTCATTTTATGCTACTTTTTTGTGTACAGGACAAAAAAAATGATTGAGAAACCGGCATCCTTCATCCATCAATTTACACTTTTTGACATCAGAAAGTTTGCAGTTTCGCCTTCAGGCGGTGTCACACCGCCTGAAGGCGGAACTACG
>JAOZRQ010000860.1 GCA_029940115.1 Desulfobacterales bacterium | reverse complement strand
ATCCCGGCAATGAATTGCCGGGCTATTCTCAGTCGTCCCTGCGGGACTTGACCATCCGGGGATCGCATCATCCCGGCCGGGCTATTTTCAGTCGTCCCTGCGGGACTTGACCATCCCGGCAACGAATTGCCGGGCTATTTTCGGAAGTCCTACGGGACTGAAAAAGGTACTCCCAAGTAACCCGGCTTTTTCTGGCAGGAGGAATCGGCTCATTCGGGAAAAAAGCTTGCCCCCGACGTTTTTTTATCGGGGGCGGGTTTCTCGCCCATCCCACATTTTTTTGTTGTCCCTGTATACAGCCCTAACTTATAAATGCGCTCGCTGTAGTGCCTGACCAAATTAATTCTGACAGGTGAATTTTCCCGGAATCCCTTGTCTGACAAGGCTTTTCCGGATCCTGAACTTGTCAAAACTTTTTTGGTCAGGCAGTAGGTTGCAAACGGCTTAGAGCTTACCTTATCTGTCCGTCACCGAGGACCACGAATTTGGTTGTGGTCAGCTCTTCCAAACCCATGGGGCCGAACGCGTGGAGCTTGGAGGTGCTGATGCCGATTTCGGCCCCCAGCCCAAGCTGTCCGCCATCATTGAACCGGGTGGACGCGTTCACAAGGACCACCGAGGAATCCACCTCTCGGACAAATTGCCTAGCCCGCTCATAATCCGAGGTGACAATCGCCTCGGTGTGATTCGAACTGTAGGTTTGGATGTGCCGGATCGCCTCGGTCATGTTGTTCACCACTTTGACCGCGAGGATGAGGTCGAGATATTCCTCGGACCAGTCTTCCTCGGTCGCCTCTTTGATCCGGGGCAGAATTCGCCACGTCTCAGCACATCCCCTGATCTCCACCTCCGCCTCGGCAAAACGATCCGCCATTTCGGGCAGAAATGCCGGCGCGATCAGCCTGTGGACCAGCAGGGTCTCCATCGCGTTGCAGACCCCGGGGCGTTGCACCTTTGCGTTGAAACAGATGTCGTTGGCCATGTCGAGGTTTGCGCCGTTGTCCACATACACATGGCAGATGCCTTTGTAGTGCTTTAATACCGGTATCTTCGATTTCTCCACCACAAAGCGGATCAGCCCCTCACCGCCCCGGGGGATGATCAGGTCAATATGCTCCTCTTGGCTCAGGAGCAGGTCCACCGCGTCCCGATCCCGTACTGGCACGAGCTGGACCGCCTTCTCCGGCATGCCCGTCTCACGAAGCGCGTCGCGCACCACATCGGCAAGGGCCTGGTTGGAATTCAGCGCCTCGGAACCGCCTCGAAGAATGACTGCGTTGCCGGCCTTGAAGCAGAGGCCGGCCGCGTCGATGGTGACATTCGGCCTTGATTCATAGATGACGCCGATCACGCCCAAGGGGATACGCATTCGGGAGACCTCCAGCCCATTGGGCCTTCGCCAAGTCTTGGCGATAGCACCGACCGGGTCTTCAAGCTGGGCCACCTCCCGGAGGTCGTCGGCCATGGAGGTGATGGTGGCATCCGTGATGGTGAGCCGCTCAATCATCGCGTCCGAAAGGCCCTTCTCCCTCGCATAGTCGAGGTCCTTCTCGTTCTCCCCTTGGATATGGGATGCCTCAGCCTCGATTTTGTCGGCGATTCTGAGCAGAACCTCGTCTTTTTTGCTTGAAGCGCATCTCGCCATCTCCACAGACGCGGCTCTTGCAGCTTCTGCCATTTCTCTGATGGTTTCTTCGATGGACATGTCATCTCCTCTGTAAAGGGTCAATTGTTGTTGGTTGCTGGTTGTCGGACAGGAGTTTAATATGCTAATGTTGCCGGGCATTGACCATCGTTTCGGCCACCCTGCTCCCGCCGGATTGCCAAATCCGGCGGGCGGCTTGG
>JAOZRQ010000388.1 GCA_029940115.1 Desulfobacterales bacterium | reverse complement strand
CCGGCGTTTCACATTCTTCGCATCTTTCACGTCTGGGGGTTAATATGGCAACTGCATTTTCATAAGATTTGACGGCATCTCCGATATCGCCTTCGGCTTTGAAGACTCTTCCCAACTGCCACTGCCAGAGATACGACAGTTCAGGATGATATCCCTGCTGGGCTGAGAATATGGCGGACCGGGTCAGTCTGATGGCTTGTTTCTCTTGTTCATACAGTTGTCCCAGATAGCCGTAAGCGTAGGATAGCATACGGGTATTTTGCAGTTCTCCTGCGATTTCCACGGTGTCATTCAATAAGCTGCGGACATGGGGATTGAGGCTGCCAGATTGGTCAAATTTTTTCCCGGTTTTTTGAAGAAGCAGGCTTAATGCAATGCAATCAAACGCTTTTTGATATGAATCCGGCAGATTTTCGATATGCGACAGGGCATGGTTGACTGCTGAGACGACGCGCTCATAATTGCTCCCTTTCTCAAATTCGGCGCGGACCCTGTTGATCAAAATCTCTGCTTTCAGTTGGGATGCATCTTCCAGGCCTTCGATCAGTTGAAGGCTCTCCTCATAATTTGCCATTGCTCCGGAATAATCTCCGTCCGCTGCAAGAAAATTGCCCATGTTGTTCAAAGCCGTTGCCAGAACATGGGAATTTTCCGCCAGATGGGCCGCCTCAATCCCTTTTCCCAGATATTCTTTTGCGCTTTCCACATCTCCGAGAGAAAGATGAAGATCACCAAGACTACTGAAGGTCAGCGCATCAAGTTTCGAGTTTCGAGTTTCAAGCTTCAAGTTCCGGGTTTCAAGTTTCAGAATCGCTTTTCTGTAATGTCCGAATGCACTGTACGCATTGGAAAGGAGCAGCGTCTCCGCAAGGCCAATCCCTTCTTCTTCCAATAGCCGCACCAGGCCGGCAAAAGCCCCTCTTTGATAAAGATTCGCTGCCTCCGCTATTGACAACTGATCTCTGACAACTGACCACAGAATCGGGCTTGCCAGCCAGTCATCCGGGGACGGGGGAACGCCGTCTCTTCCGGCCAATATGAGATGACTCTGTTTCTCTCCGGTTCGCTCTGCACAGGGGGTTTTCATCCAGCGGGCCGCGTCGAGGTAGTTGGCGGGCAAGTTTGTCAGGCTGCCAGTGAGGTCCGCTTCCGGGGATTCGATGTTCACCTCACCGTCAATGCCGAGGGTTGAGGAGGCGTTTATAACGCTGTCCGATATTTCCGGATATGCCGCTTCCTTTTGAATAGGCGGTGATGTATGCGCCGTCATTTAAGGATAAATCTTTTGTTTTGATCAAAATGCTTCCAGCATCGCCAGCATCAGCAGTTTTAGAAGTGGTATTGGCAAAAAATAAGCTGCTATGCCCGTATTCATCATTGTAGGTATTTGTAAAAATTGTGCTAATTTCTCCACCCGTATTCTCCAAAAGGTTGACCGATTGAGAAGCGTAGATGATTATATCTCCGCCTTTCCCGATCCCACCTGTCCCGCCATAAATATGACCACTTTTTAACGACAAATGATCTACTCGAATGTCGATTATCCCACCGTCCTTACTTTCAGTTTCTGACTCAATGTTACTATTATCAAGAAAGAACTGTCCGCCACGAACAAAGATACTTCCAGATATGTTTCCACGAACATCAACAAACGACTTATCAGAGATGCTTATATTTCCCATCTTTTCGATTGAAAACATATCCAGTCCATCTGTAGTCGGAACTACTTCTCCTGATGAAGATACACTTGCCATATTAATTTGACCTTCAAAGGCATTGAGGGAGCCTGTGGAGTATGTGTAATATGCGTCATCATATTCGTCATAATATTCAAAGTATGTGCCTTTCCTGATCTCAGTGTTTCCACCAATCAAAGAAATCGTCTTTCCTTCTGAGACAGTGAGACCAGTAGGATAGCCATCCCAATCTTCCTCTCTAATCTCTCCCTTGCCCGCAAGAGTAATCGCCCCAACATCCAATTCAAACGCGCCGCGGGAGATCAGTTGGGCGGCGACACGGAGCATCTGGGGGAAGTCCAGGCACTGAAGCTGGCATATTCCGGTGATGAGTTCCTCATTTGAAACCAAATCCCCATCCGGGGGAACAAATTTGCCCAGTGCCGAATTCGGTCTGGAAACGATCCGGGCACCTCTGGCATTTGCAACTTCCAACAGCCAGTCCTCGAAACATCTGGCATCGGGAAGCGGGTATTTCTTCGCAATCCGCTTCAGCTTGATACGCAACGACGACACATGCGTTGTTTTTCCCAGACGATGTGCCAGTGTATTCCTGTTTTGAAACATCTTGTTCTCCAAAAAGTTATGGGATCGTGTATTTTTCATTTTCACCTGTTGTAAAAACAGGCGACAATAAAATCAAAAACCTCGTCAAAGCTTGTCGCATGCGTCTTGAATCTTGGTTCTTTGTGAATCACATGGAGGTGGCATTCCTCATGCACCACCGGTCTCTGATGTTCCGGGTCCCGGTCATAGCGGAAATGGAAATGATTCCCGGGGCCTTCATAGTGGTAGGCATATGAGGGCCGATGAACAAATCCGGCCTCGTTAATAACAATCTTTTCTTTAAAACGCAACAGCGATCCGTCCTTAAAGTTAAGCGGTTCAGCCCGGACACTTCCTTCATGGCGGTTTAATGGTTTAAGCCTGATCGCATTCCAATCATTTGTACAGTCACTTGTGGTCGCCTTGCGCTTTACATGGAAGTAGTAATCTCGGATATCCTTGAATCTCATCATTTTAAACATCCTCACGAATCCGTATTTCTGAAAAGGTCACGATATTCATCCCGAACCAATGTCAGCAACATCATCCAATCCATTGTCTCAAATTCATCAGGAGCGGTTCCGTCCCTCATCTGCCGCATGAATTCATCCGAAGATATGCCATAAGCTTTCTCATATTCCGATATCCTCATCTCAATCTCCTCATCGGACAATTCGGACGGGGCTGATCCCTCGAACAGAAACTCGATATCAAAAGGCTCCGATATCTTTGAGGGCAGTATGTGTGATTGCCGGCTGAACTGATATTGCAGTTCGAGCAGAAGACGCTCATCCCTTATGTCAAGCTCATATCCGCACCAGATCCACTCCGAGCCTTTGCGGCCCATGATCCTGTAAAACCGCTGATGGACAAACATCTCCCGCTCCCGAAGAAAACGGGCCGCCATCCGGTGAATCTCCTCCGCGTCGCTGTCGTTGATCTGATATGCCTTCATCACCCCCGCCGCCCTGCCGATCACCTCGGACAGGGGATGGTCGGTTTCCGCGGACCGGTTCCATTTCTCGACCAGCTTGTGACAGCGGAACATATATCCCAGATCCGATGTGGCGCGGATCAGACCGCTGAGATATTCCGGATGGTCCGGACCCGACTCACATGCCAGTTCCGCATATCTGAGCGCATCCCTCAGAAACCCGAGTTTGCCGAGGCACAGCGAATAGGTGTGGAATACCAGAGGATCCCCGGGAGCATGTTTCAGGGCGTTCCAGTAGTGATCGTGCATCCCCCGGGCCTCCAGTCTGAACGCCGCGACCGTGCCGAGCAGCTGATGCGCTCCCACCGGATCATCCGCAAGCAGGGATTTCGCCTGCTGCTCAAATCCCCGCAACGTGGTCGGATCGTGCCGCTGTTCGGCACCGAGGCTGTTCAGTTCATCCATCAGCACGGAGGCTTCCTCGGACTGGTGTGTCAATGTCGGATCCGCTGGCCAGGAAGGCTTGCTGCTGGGGATTTTGTCGGTCTCATCCCATCGTGGTTCGCCTGCAATCTCCTTCAATAACTGCCTTCCGATTTCATCCTGAATCTCTTTGGGAAGTTTTGTGGCCTCCTCAAAGGCTTTTGATAAAAGTTCTGTCATGATCGCCTCCTCATGGATTGAAAGTTTTCAAACCAGCCTGATTCCGTTTCAAGCCGGATCATATCCTGAATCAATTCTATGGGTTTCATTGCTGTTTCTCCATTTTTGCCCTTCATAAACAAAGCAGATTCCGAACCGCAGATGTCGCATATTGGACAGTCTGAGCAATTTTGAATAATCTTGTTCAGCCCTGTACACGGGGACTCAGATGACCGATGAGGCTCTCAGCCTCCTCGGCAATGATCCGGCGTTCCATTCTTCCGGGATGCGGATGTTCCAGAACAGATCGGATTTTTGCGAGCCTGTCATTCACAAATCTGTCGTCTTCATCTGTCTTTGGGGTATGTGTTTCAAAACCTTTCCGTATCTCATCCATGATGATGCGTTGCTCCTCCCAGAACGCATCCGGAAGTTCCGCACCTGACACGCAGACGGCCTGCATCAGAAAACACCATTGCCCCATCTGAAAACACGCGGACCATCGGGGCATCTCCGACCATTTGTCAGGTTCTGTTCCGGGACTGTCCGGCCATCCCGGGGACAAAAAATCAGGGGGTGCATCATAAGTCCGGAGTCCCAATTCCCGCCGGCCCGCCCAAAGCCCTGCCCCAAAAGCACGATAAAGCGGGGCATCCCGGTTTGAAACGCCAAAGGCAAGATGGTCAGCCTCCTTTTCCCACGGGAGGTTGATGATTTCATTCAGGTCATCATTTTCAAAAGAGAGTTTTTGCGCCAGTACCGTCTGATACGATTTGTGAATCCGGTCCGGCAGAGAACAGGGCCACAGCAGGAAAACCAGCAGGCTCAAGGCCGCAACCATGGCAAACCCGGGTGCCAGCATCTGTTTCCGAGATAAAAAGCTATTTTTCAGTCTCAGACGGATTCGTTCCCAAGGCACAGATGGCTGCGATTCAGGAATATGTTCCTCCTGTTCCCGGGCTTCGGTTTCAGCCATGCGGACGTCAAAAAACAGGTCCAGACATGCCCGGCAGTCGAGAAGGTGGTTCCGAGCGTCCTGTCCCTCCCTGCTCCCAAGCTCATCCAGAGCATAGGCAATGGCCTTTTCCGAGAAGGGACAGTTCTCAATGATGTCGGCTTCCTCCTCCATGAATATCTGCTGAAAAAGGGAGAGCGTCTCTTCTGATATGTTGAAATCGTCTTTTGTCATCATGTCATTTTTGGTTGTTGCCTGGTCAAAGCAGATCATCCCGCTCCAACCCGTACATTTTCATCACACGATTCAATATTTCCAGGCTTTTTTTCAAACATCTTTCATGCTGTTTTCTGAGAGAGGCAAGCTTTTTTCCAATCTCCCTTTTGGAAAGATTCCTTGCGTCAGGCTCTCGTCTGAGAAGGATTTGTTCATATGATGACCCTTGAAAGCGCATTTTTACCAGGAAAGCGCATTTCAAGTCTGTTTCTGCAAGCTGCAACAGTGTTTCATGCACAAGTTTACGCATGACTTCATGGACAACTTCATGTGCAACTTGCCGAGTTCCTGTCTTTTCGATTTCGGCAACCCCCTCACGCTGCTCCTGTCGAGTTGGCAAGTCCGGCGGCAACGGGCTTGGGTTTGCCAATCCAAGCCGAGCGAGATGGCACAGAAGATCAAGGGAGCTCTTTTCATTGGGGAATTCACGCATGGCGACATCTGACAATTCTTTTGGCTCCTCTTTTTCCCCAATCCCGTGGTGATTTTTGGTTTGCTCCTTGTCCAACGAAATTTTTCTCATTTTATCGCCTATCTTATGTCTCAGAAATTTTGTGAGATAGGTTTTTAACAAAGCATCCCCTCTGAATTTGCAAATTTTGTATTCACCCTTTTTATCTTTCTCCAGAAATATAAGCCAGAATTCCTGAACGATGCCCTCAGCATCATGGGAATCAGAAACCCTGTCTTTCGCATACTTTATGAGATAATCGTTATATCTATGCACAAGCGGCTCTATGGCGTTCCCGTTTCCGGATTGAAGTTGCCTGCAAATTCTGTCTGCCTCTGCTTTTTCAGCTTCACGATTTCTTTTATTTATCCTATTTTAAGGATATTTATGAGAAAACACTTTAACGAGGAATCACCTTTGTATCTGCATAAGACTTTGCCATCGGAAAGCTCGTCCCAAAATTCTTCAAGGAAGCATTCTGGGTCAGATAAACTCTGGCGGGCAAAAGGTATGAAATAGCGTTGATGTTTCTTTCGTATTTCGCTGATGGCATCCCGGTTCCCAGACTGGATTTCCTCACAGATCTGTTGAGCGAGTGCTTTGTCAGTTTCGTGATCCATTGGGCGTGTTCCCAGACTATCGTATGTTTCATTCATCGTGCCATCTCGTTCCCACGCTCCGCGTGGAAATGCAGACCGGACGCTCCGCGTCCCGCCAAAGAGGACGCCATCTCATGCCATCTCGTTCCCACGCTCCGCGTCACTGCCATCAAGTTGAGAGGGGATATCCTCTCAGTCTCGTGGAGACATCCGGGAAGGCCCTGACATTCAGACGCTCCGCGTCCCGAATGGATCATCATTTTGGCACTTCACTCCAAATGACCTCTACAGTCATATAGGATGCATATCTCCGGAGGTCATCTGATTGTCAGGAGAGTCGATAAAAATGCAAAAGTGTAAAGGTTGTTTTCACAGTTACCAATAAGAATATGATATCAGGTTGATATTCCAATTGTCAACACTTTTGTTTGTCACATTTTTGAAATCCATTCAACTAAGAGATTATGATTTATGATAATATAGCTTTCAACAAAAAGATTGTCCGGAGTGCAAAAATTGGGCGAAGCGGTTTTTTGCACAAAAAGATTGTCCGGAGTGCAAAAATTGGGCGAAGCGGTTTTTTGCAACAAAAAGATTGTCCGGAGTGCAAAAATTGGGCGAAGCGGTTTTTTGCACAAA
>JAOZRQ010000387.1 GCA_029940115.1 Desulfobacterales bacterium | reverse complement strand
AAATCAGCAAATCCTTTAAAATCAACGGGTTACAAAAACTGTCCGAACCATTGCAGGAAGAATTCCCGCTGAAATCCAAAATGTGAAAGCTCGGACGCGGAATCGGAGACTGACCGCGCAGGTCAAATTTTTTTGAGAATCCCAGATTATCGGGATCTCATACTTACGAAATTTTCAAAATTTCGTGATTTTCAAATACCTGCCAATCTAATATAAAAAAATCTTGACTAGACCAAAAAAACCTATTATAAATAAATTTGTTTTTGACACAATGTTTATCTGTGCTTGAAGACATACAGTTTTTTCCCATTATACAAAAAAATGGATAAGGATGCTCATTTCCATATCCAGAAAAAACTGCTTTGAACACATACCACAATTATTTTTAGCACATCATAATTTTGAGGCACATGTGGGATTTTTCTCAGTTTCAGCATATCTGAAAAAGCAAAGAAACCCGATTTTTGACACAGTGCCGCGCCGTGGAAACCTGACTCTGAAGGCTGAAACCGGGTTTCTTTTCTCATCAAACTTTTCGGAATTTGCATAAGCTTGAAGTGGGCCGTCTAAAAATGCCGTTTTCAGCTGTACAGGACAAAAAATTGTGGGTGGCAAGAAACCCGGCTTTTTTTTCCCAAACGGGCAGATTTCCAAACCGTCAGAAAAAGTCGGGTTTCTTTCCCATTCACTTTTTTTGTCCTGTATACATAACCCGCAACATTAAGGAGGAAATCATGGATTCAGCAAATTATGAGCTCATCCTTCCGCAACTTGATGATTCACTTGATCAGAATGAGGAGTGGTTCATTCTCGAGCATGAAGGGGAGTACAAGAAGGTGAAAAGCCACGATTATGAGCAGATATACCGGGTTCCCGGCCTGTATGAGGACATTTTTTACAACCGTCTGGGATGCAAGTCCCCGAATGTGGTCTGTGATCTGCTGGACCAAGAGATGAGGAAGGCAGAAGATCCTGACCAGCCGCTTCGTGTCTTTGATTTCGGCGCGGGCAATGGCATCGTGGGAGAGGTCATCAAGGAGGAGATGGATTGCGATCTCTTGGTGGGCGTTGACATCCTGCCAGAAGCCAAAGAAGCGGTTGAACGGGACCGCCCCGGGCTTTACGATGATTATTATGTGCTGGATATGTCCTGCATTGACGAGGCGGAACTGGGGAAGTTTCAGTCCTACAACTTCAACACGCTTGTCACGGTTGCCGCGCTCGGGTTCGGAGATATCCCCACCCGCGCGTTTGTGAACGCGTTCAACATGTTGCAGGATGACGCATGGGTGGCCTTCAATCTTCGGGACAAATTTCTTGCAGAGGAAGACAACTCAGGATACAGAGAGGTGCTCCAAACCATCTTGGATGACAGTTTCTCCATCTCCCAAGAGAAAAGATACTGCCACAGGCGCTCCATTGCGGGAGATGAGGTCTGTTATCACGCGATTGTCGGGAAAAAGCTCGACAATATCGAAGATGTTTCCGGCTTGCTTGTCGGCTGATTTTGAATTCTGGCCAGTTTCCGCCGGATTTGTCAATCCGGCGGGAGCCTACCTGCGCCGCTCGGTTCGGATTCTGGCCAGTTTCCGCCGGATTTGTCAATCCGGCGGGAGCCTACCTGCGCCGCTCGGTTCGAATTCTGGCCGGATTTGTCAATCCGGGAGCCTACCTGCGCCGCTCGGTTCGGATTGACAAATCCGAACCTGCCCATCCGGCGGGAGCATACCGCGCTGATCGGGTTGAATTGACAAATCCGAATCTGGATAAGTCTCATGGTGACAGAAAACCTATTGACATCTGACAATTATTGCCCTATATTTCTCTGAAAGTGGACGCTGGGTCTTGGGCGATGCCAGAAACTAGGACCCAGAGCCCCGGACCCAGTTAAGGAGGGTACAAGCCATCGAAATTATCAGAACTGTAAGAGAAATGCAGGACCGATCCGATCGGATGAGACGGGAAGGCAAAACCATCGCGTTTGTCCCCACCATGGGGTATCTCCATGAAGGGCATCTCTCCCTCATGCGGGAGGGCTGTAAGCGAGGAGAGGATCTGGTGGTGAGCATTTTTGTCAACCCCGCGCAGTTCGGACCCGGAGAGGATCTGGAGACCTATCCCAGAGATTTTGAAAGGGATTGCGAGCTTTCCCAAAAAGAGGGCGCGGACGCCATATTTGCGCCGGATGCGTCAGAAGTTTACGACCCTCAGTTTCAGACATATGTCCAGTTGGAAAAGCTTCCAAATCACCTGTGCGGGATTTCCAGGCCCGTTTTTTTCAGAGGAGTTGCAACGGTCGTCGCCAAGCTGTTCAACATCGTCAATCCCCACATGGCCATATTCGGGGAAAAAGATTATCAGCAACTGCTTGTCATCCGTCAGATGGTGCGTGATCTCAATTTTGACATTGAAATCGTCGGCGCTCCCATTTTTCGGGAGACCGATGGCCTTGCCATGAGTTCGCGAAACAGTTACCTGACACCGGAAGAGCGGATTTCCGCTCGTTCCCTTCACCAGTCATTGAAAAAGGCGCAGGCCTTGCTTCAAAGCGGTGTCACAGACGCGGCAGAACTAATCCGCGCGGCAACAGAAGTGATCACATCCCATCCGGAAGCCGTCATTGATTATGTGACGGTCTCTGATCCAGATACGCTTGATGATGTGGATACCTTTGACAGATCCGCGCTGATGGCCCTTGCCGTCAAAATCGGGAAGACCCGCCTAATAGACAACATGATCATGGAGCCTCCAAATATCTGAACTTGACATATCGCCATCCTGAATACACTTTTCACCCCATTGACCTTTCCCTCAGTTTGTGAGAAATAACCTGTTTTCAGAGAAACCTCGTCTGAAGGGGATGAAGCCTCGGGGATTGCCGGTTCCCGTCATTTTCCCGGAACGACAGGTTTGTGTTGGATTGGGGGCATGGCAATCCCCTTCTCACACACAATCCATGTTGTGGAAAGGGGACAAAAGTTGTCTGCCAAAAACCGGACATAAATTTTTGCACCAAGGCAAAAAAAATGGTGGATGACGGCGTGTCGGCAACAAACACACCTGAACCCCACAGAAACAAACTCACAAACTCACAAACTCACAAACTCTTTAACTGATTTACATAGGAGCTGTTTATGAGCAACGAAAAATTTCTGTTTACATCCGAATCTGTCACCGAAGGCCACCCGGACAAAGTGGCGGACGCGATATCTGATTCTGTGCTTGACGCAATCATGGCCCAGGACACCAAATGCCGGGTGGCGTGTGAAACCCTTGTCACCACCGGTTTGGCATTCATTGCCGGCGAGATCACCACCGACTGCTATGTGGACATGCCCGAGGTGGTGCGGAACACCATCCGGGATATCGGATACTCCTCCTCCCAGATGGGCTTTGACTGGCAGACCTGTTCGGTCCTGACCAGCATTGACCACCAATCCCCGGACATCGCTCAAGGGGTGAACTCGTCTCCGGACAAGGATCAGGGCGCGGGGGATCAGGGGCTGATGTTCGGGTTTGCCTGTGATGAGACCTCTGAACTGATGCCGATGCCGATCATCTTTGCCCACAAGCTCTGCGGCCGGCTGGCCACCGTCCGAAAGAATGGCGCGCTCGACTTCCTCCGGCCCGACGGCAAGTCCCAGGTCACCATCGAGTATGAAAACGGTGCGCCCAAACGAGTTGACACCGTGGTCATCGCGGCCCAGCACAAACCGGATGTCACCTACGAAGAGTTGAAGGAAGCGATTATCGAAGAGGTCATTAAAAAAGTGATTCCCCGAAATATGATTGACGGGGATACCCGCTATTTCATCAACGCGACGGGCAGATTCGTGATCGGCGGTCCTATGGGAGACTGCGGCCTGACTGGCCGTAAGATCATTGTTGATACCTACGGCGGACAGGGGAGCCATGGCGGGGGATGCTTCTCCGGAAAGGACCCCTCCAAGGTGGATCGAAGCGGCTCTTACATGGCCAGGCATATTGCCAAAAACATCGTCGCGGCCGGTCTCGCCAAAAAATGTGAAATCCAGATCGCCTACGCGATCGGGGTGGCCCAGCCGGTGTCGGTGATGGTGGACTCCATGGGCACAGGGGCAGTCCCCCAAGCGAAGATGGAAGACCTCGTCAGAGAGGTCTTTGACCTGAGACCTGCGGCAATCATCGAATATCTTGACCTCCTGCGTCCCATCTTCCGCAAAACCGCTGCCTACGGACATTTTGGACGGGAAGAGGCGGAATTCAGCTGGGAAAAGACCAACAAGGCAGAGGAACTGAAGGAAAAAGCGTGATGCGTGATGCGTGACCCGTGATGCGTGGGACGTGATGCGTGGGACGTGATGCGTGGGACGTGATGCGTGGGACGTGATGCGTGAATTCACGCTTCACGTTTCACGTTTCACGCCTCACATTTCACGCCCCACGTTTCACATTTCACTTTACGAAAGGAGATACTGATCACTGATGAATTACGATATTAAGGATATCAATTTGGCCGAAGAGGGTGCGCTTCGCATTGAATGGGCCAACCAGAGCATGCCGGTGCTGAACCGCATCCGGGGGAGATTTGCAAAGGAAAGGCCTTTGAACGGCGTTGCCATTGCCGCGTGTCTTCATGTGACCACCGAAACTGCCTCCCTGATGCAGACGCTGAAGATCGGCGGGGCCAATACATTTCTGTGCGCGTCCAACCCGTTGAGCACCCAAGATGACGTGGCCGCGTCCCTTGTGAAGCATGATGAGATTCCGGTCTTTGCCATCAAGGGGGAGGACAACGAGACCTATTACAAACACATCAACTCGGTGCTCGACAGCAAGCCCCAATATACCATGGATGACGGCGCGGACTTGGTCTCCACGCTTCATTCGGACCGGTCCGAGCTCTTGGAATGGGTCAAAGGTGGCACTGAGGAGACCACCACCGGGATCATCCGCCTCAGGAGCATGGCCACGGACGGCGTGTTGAAATACCCGATCATCGCGGTGAACGACGCGAAGACCAAGCATTTCTTTGACAACCGCTACGGAACCGGACAAAGCACCATTGACGGCATCATCCGGGCCACCAACCGCCTGCTTGCCGGGAGTTGCTTCGTGGTCTGCGGATATGGATGGTGCGGCAGGGGGCTGGCCATGCGGGCCAGGGGAATGGGCGCGAATGTGATCGTCACCGAGGTGGATCCGGTGGCCGCGCTGGAGGCGGTCATGGACGGGTTCACGCTGATGCCCATCGCGGATGCCGCAAAGGTCGGGGACTTCTTCTGCACGGTCACCGGGAACATCAGTGTGGTGCGGAAGGAGCATTTCACAACCATGAAAGACGGCGCGATTGTGGCAAACTCGGGTCACTTCAACGTGGAGCTGGATCTGGAAGGCTTGGACACCATCACCAAGACCAAGCGGACCGTGCGACCCTTTGTGGAGGAGCATGTTCTTGAAAACGGCAGGCGGGTCAATGTGCTCGGGGAAGGGAGGCTGATCAATCTCGCGGCAGCCGAAGGCCATCCATCGAGCGTCATGGACATGAGCTTTGCCAACCAAGCCCTGAGCATCGAATACATGGTGAAAAAAGGGGCCTCCTTCGAAAACAGGGTCTATCCGGTTCCTGAGGAGATGGACAGGGACATCGCCAAGGAGAAGCTGGCCGCGATGGGCACCGCGATTGACACGCTCACCCCTGAGCAGGAGGAATACCTCGCGTCATGGACCATGGGGACCTGATTCCCTGATGCGGGTTGCAGGGTTGCCGGTCCGGGGCATTTCGGACCGGAAGCCCTGCAAACCGGAACGCGCCTGCCTTTGGTTATATCTTATCTACCCACGATTCGGAAACCTTCATATCTGAGTAAACGGGTCTCATTTTCAAGACATGGCTTGGAGATGCGGGAAATTTCGGCCCATCATTCCGACACCGAGTGCTTGATGCGTATGGGGTGGAATCCAAACTTTGATTCAGATGGAGGAGAAAAATGAGTGACAAACAACAGCCCATGAAGAAAAAACCGTTGCCCATCAGCAGCTCCGACTTCAGGGAGGTGCGTGAGGATGGTTACCACTATGTGGACAAGTCCCTCTTCATCCGCGATGTCGTCGAGGCGTCGGCAAAGGTGATCCTGCTTCCCCGGCCCCGGCGCTTCGGCAAGACTGAGCATGCTGCGCTACTTCTTCGAGAGGAGCGATGAGGACCGGAGCGGACTCTTCGACGGACTGGCCATCCGTGATGAGGAATGCTTCGGCGCGCATCAGGGGAAATACCCGGTGATCTGGCTGACGCTCAAGGACGTGAAGCATCGGGAGTGGTCCGGATGTCTGGCCATGCTCCAAGCGGTCATATCCGAGGCATACTCCAACCATCGCCATCTGTTGGAGAGCGACGCCCTGTTTCCCGAGGAGAAGGCGTATGTCCGAAACGTCATTGAAGAAAAGTTCCGACAGACGGACGATGAGAGGTCGCTCAAAAACCTGAGCATGTATCTGCGACGTCACGCGGGTCGTCATCCTGATTGACGAGTACGACACTCCCCTCCACGCCGGTCATGCCGGCGGATACTATGAACGAGGTGGTCGGCTTCATCCGGAACCTCCTAAGCGGCGGCCTCAAGGACAACGAGCATCTGTTCAGGGGGGTGCTGATCTCACATTGCCCAAAAAGTGAGTTTTCGAGGTCGATTATTTCCTGAAACCCTTGGAAAATGGGCTCACATAGGGGTGCGAAACTTGAGTAATATAGAGTTCAACAAAAAGATTGTCCAAGGCCCAGTTCGCAGTTCCGCCTTCAG
>JAOZRQ010000040.1 GCA_029940115.1 Desulfobacterales bacterium | reverse complement strand
GGATTGCCAAATCCGAACCATGCTCGTTGCTCAACCATGCTCGTTGCTCAACCATATCGTTGCTCGGTTCGGATTGCCAAATCCGAACCATGCTCGTTGCTCAACCATATCGTTGCTCGGTTTCGGATTGCCAAATCCGAACCATCCTTGCCGGAGTTATCAATCCCGCCAGCAACGTGGAAGGGAAAAAATTTGCGATCTGATGATAATGTGTGAGAAAGGTCATATCTTTGTGTTAATATATGTCAGAAGGAGGAACAACAATCATGAACTCAGGATGTACAGACCTAAGCATACTTGACAAATATGTTGACGGCCATTTGTCCGGTCAGCAAAGAGAACAGGCTGAGGCGCATCTCGCAGAATGTGACAACTGTCTCGAAGAGTTTGCACTGGAGAAGATGCTGTCAAGTGAAGACATATTGACCGAATATGACCAGGAAGCCGAAGATATGGTATGGGGCGCGTATCAGAAAGTGAAAGAGAAATTGGGAAAAGATATCGTGATGAATAATGTCCGCTCTTCTGACACACAAAGAAGCAAACAGGATTCACCATTACTTGTCCAAGGATACCGGAAAGTCAGGAAAAAGATAGGAAAACTCAGATGGTTCCCTGATCTGCAACCCCCTGAATGGATATCCGGCTACGCCCTCTCACTTGCCCGTTCACCGGCTCGTTCAAAAGCTCCCGCCTCATGTGGCTCTGTTCTGATAAAAAAGGAGATGGATGATCTCCTCACGGAGATGTACCTTGAAAAATCAGGAGATGACAATCTCTGCATCTGGATTAACGTGCTGAAAGAGAATAAAATCGCAAAGCAGGTTTTCCTTACCCTGGAAAGAAAGGGAGAGCATCCTTTTTCGCGATCACGAACCCTGGCCGGCGGCTTTCAAGTCTTTGACAAACTCTCTTTTGGGACATATCACCTGACACTGGAGCAGAATGACCAGGAAAAGGGGAATTATCTTTTTGAGATAGATGATGACGGTTTCTATGAATTGAAAACATAAGGGTGTTGCAAAGGTAGTGATCTATGAAACTACAAGGATTTAGGATAAAAGCCCAGTCTGTGCGGCTTCGAGCCTTATCCTTACTACACTCAATCCAAGTAGTGCCTGACCAAAAAAGTTTTGACAAGTTCAGGATCCGGAAAAGCCTTGTCAGACAGGGGATTCCGGGAAAATTCACCTGTCAGAATTAATTTGGTCAGGCAGTAGTTTCACTATCATTGCAGCACTTCCAACATAAGATGGCCTCCATGAAAGAGAAGACGATTTATCTTGAAGCATCGAGAGAAAAAAATCGCCTGAAGATAGGGATTTGCGGACCCGCAGATGTGATCTGGCACTATGAGGACTTTTCAGCCCCTGTTGATCAGATTGAGACGTGCTGCAATGAGATGACGGGATTTCTGAACAGGGCGACTGAGAAAGGTGCCGGCGGTTCTCAGATATTTGAAGAACTCAGAATCAAAGGCCGCAGATTATGTGATCTGTTATTAAAGAAGAAGATTAAGGAAGGTCTTTTAAGAACAGATGCCGAGTACCTGATATTGAAAGTTGATGATCGCCTGGTTCACATTCCCTGGGAACTGCTTTGTGCGGGCCAGGAGTTTCTGTGCCAGCGTTTCAGCATGGGCCGGCAGGTGAAAACCCGTCAGGAGATTCCGGCAACTGACGTGCGAACCCTGACTGAACCTTTGAAAATGTGGATATTGGCCAATCCGAGGGCTGATCTGCCGGTGGCTGATTCGGAAGGCAAAAAGATTTTCAAGGATATGGCCCTGATGAATCCGGAAGAGACGGTGATCATTGATCCCCGCCGTGATCGTGAAGTCACGGTGGAACAAGCAAAAGAAAACATAAAAACTTATGATTTCATCCATTTTGCAGGCCATGGGGATTACAATTCCCAAAATCCCGTACAAGGCGGATGGAGACTGACCGACGGCGACTTCAGCGCGTCTGACATTGACGGAATCGCAGGCGGAGCGCCCATGCCCGCATTTGTCTTCTCCAATGCGTGTCAGTCCGCGCATACTGAAGAATGGGAAGGAGAACAAGGGACTCGGGATGATTCTTTCGGGCTGGTCAATGCCTTTCTGCGCGCAGGCGTGAAGCATTATGTGGGGACTTTCTGGAAAATAGTGGATGAACCCGGCAGCCTGTTCGCTTATGAATTTTATGAACTTCTGCGTTCCGGCAGGGCCATCGGAGAGGCTGTCAGGCAGGCAAGATGCAATCTGACCGACAAACATGGTGCTGATATTTGCTGGGCAAGTTATGTGCTGTACGGAGATCCGAGAGTCAGCTACTTTGGCTCGCAGGACAAAGAACCGGATGAACCTCCCGATACCCGGACCAAAATTGAACCGGCCATTGTCAAGGAGACACAGACCAGGGGGGAGATGTTTCCTGTCGGTCTGAATCCGGCAAAAGCAAAGGGAACGCAACTCTTACTGCTCTTCTGTATGATGTTTGTTCTGTTTTATGCAGTAAAGACATTCAGGGATTACTCTGAGATTAAAAGGGCAGAAGTCATGATTGAACAGGAAAAGGCCGATTTTGATCAGAGGACTAAGATCGAGCAGATACTTATGGGTAGGGCTGAGGAGACGAGAACGCGGACAAAGGAGTTGTTTGATGAGCTGATTGCACTTGCAGGCCCGTGCCCGCGTTCTGAGACAGAACCCTTTACGATGGCAGTGGTTTTAGATCCGGAGATCGTCAAAAGGGGAAAAGAGAAGATGATCCTTTACGCGTTCAACGACCAGATTCTTGAGTCTGAGATTCCTGTCAGACTGGCGGCCCGCGGGTCATTCGACATCATTCTGGAAGAACGTGTCCGGAAAGCCAAGGCAACATCCCCCGAAGATCGGAAGCCGCTGAGATTCCTCATGCCCAGGTTTCTCCTTATCCTTGAAGTCCATGACCTCGGGGCTGATTCCGCTGTTCTGATGCAAATGGTCGAAGGTGAGACAAATCAGCTCCTCAGGACCCAGTTTGAAACATTGGACAACACCAGACCGGTGGTGGCCCAGAAAGAGAGACTTGTCCGGAATTTTCTGGAAAAGCTGAAAGCAGTTGTAAAGGATTATTCGCCAGAAAGTTAAGAGGTGTCCGAAATGAAACATTATCTTACCTTTTTCCCAATGCCTGTTCTGTTCATAGGATTCTCGATTCTTATCGCACCCAATGTCATGCTGAAATCTTCTTGTGCGTGTGACTATCAGTTCACCCTTTACACTCAGCCCCAATCTTCACCTAACCCTGTGGGTTCGGGAGCCAGAGCAATCGGGATGGGCGGCGCGTTCATCGCTGTTGCGGATGACGCGACCGCAGCCTCATGGAATCCGGGCGGACTTTTTCAGTTGAAGCTGCCAGAGACATCTTATGTCTGTTCGGCCTTTCACCGGGTCGAGGATAATGTATTTGACGAATCTCCGGAATCCTCCGGCATTCAGTCTGTATCCGGAAGCAATATCAACTATCTCAGCGCAGCTTATCCTTTTAATTATTGGGGCCGCAATATGATCATCTCGGTGAATTACCAGCATCTTTATGATTTCAGCCGCGAATGGAATTTACCCATCACACTGGAATCAGAGGAGACATCGGTCGTCTATACGCTGGATTATCAACAAGAAGGAAGTCTTTCAGCCTTTGGAATCGCGTATTGCATTCAGATCATCCCGCGCTTTTCCTTTGGATTCACATTGAACTTATGGGAGGATACGCTTTCCAAAAACGAATGGGAGGAAAAGACTTATGAAAGGGGAATGTTTGATGAATATGAGTTTGAATTATACAGATATGATCGGTACGCTCTGAGCGGTTTCAACTTCAATCTGGGAATTCTGTGGCGGAGTTTCAACGACAGGCTGAGTATCGGCGCGGTACTCAAAAGTCCGTTCAGCGCGGATCTGAAACATGAATACACCTACTCTTCTGTTCAGCCCGGACAGGAGATTCCCATCTCCGTCTCATGTATGAAGCATGAAAAAATGGACATGCCGATCTCTTATGGACTGGGTGTCACTTACAGATTCTCTGATGAATTCATGGCTGCCATGGATGTTTACAGAACCGAGTGGGATGATTTTATCCGAACAGATGCCGAGGGGAGAGAAACCTCACCTGTCACCGGATTGTCCCCCGCGGAATCAGACATTGATCCGACCCATCAGGTGAGGATGGGCGCGGAATATCTTTTCATAAAGCCGACCTATATGGTCTCATTATGCGGAGGGCTTTTTTATGATCCTGCGCCGGCCATGGGAGAACCAGATGATTATTTCGGATTCAGCATTGGTTCAGGCTTCCAGACGGGCCAATGGAATGTTGACATCGCGTATCAATACAGATTCGGAAATCGTGTCGGGGCTTCTGTCATGCAAAGTCTGAAGTTTTCCCAGGATGTGCATGAGCATACGGTGTATTCATCCGTTATCTTTCATTTTTAGGCAAGGATCAATTCGGGATCAATCCCCGGCTGAAAGTACGCTGAAGCGTACTGTCAACCCTATTCCAAATCCTTGCAGATTCATTAAGAAAGGAGCGGCCCATGAGATCGGCCCGCCGATGACATACGCACAGATGAAAATCCGAGCCGTAGGGTGGGTGAAGGATTTCGATTTTTTACGCAGTGAAAAACGAAACCGCAACCCACCTTATAAACATAAACGGAATCATTGAACATATTTGGATTTACAGAGGAGGAAAAAATGAGAGCAGACAGAGGCATTTTATTTTTTTTGGTATTGGTGTTCATTGCAACGGTCAGTGCTTTGGAAACGGCATCTGCGGAACAGATTTATTTCGAGGATTTTGAAGGCGACGCTTTCGAGGAGTGGTCCGTGAATACGATTTCAGGTATGAACACCTGGAAAATCGGCGGCAACGACACAGCAAAAAGCGGAAGCAAATCCGCTTACGTCTCCGGCAACGACAACACAGCAGGTTACGCCAATGATGTCCTGAGCGAATCTGCTTTGAAAATCCCGATTGATCTCACTTTTTACAAAAACCCGGTCCTGACTTTCTGGTGGAAGTGTATGGGAGAGGAGGGTTGGGATTACGGAGAAGTCTTTGTGAATGACGGGGCTGATCATCGGGTAAGCGACGAAAAAGAGTTTGCAAACAGGGATTCATGGGAACTGAAGACCATCAATCTCACAGAATATGAAGGAAAGAGCATCATCATACGTTTTCGTTGGTATAATGATGACTCTTGGGGGAGCAGTCCCGGATTTTGTGTGGATGATGTGGAGATTGCCGGAACTTATGTCAGCGCGCCGGTCTTTACTTCCACTCCGATCACCAAAGCCATAACAGGAACGGAATATATCTATCTCATCACCACAAGCGACTATAACGGCGACGATGTCACCCTTACCGCTCAAATGTTGCCGGGCTGGCTGGGTTTTGATCCGGCAACAGGCAGGTTGAGCGGTACTCCCGGAGAGACAGACGGAGGAATCCATTCCATTGAGATTTCCGCTTCCGATGGCATCCATACCAGTAGCCACTCCTTTACGATCTCCGTCCCCATCTTTTTTGAGGATTTTGAGACAGAAAAGGAATGGGATATAGATCAGGAGGAGGGTGAAGTGAATAAATGGGCGATCGGAGAAGCCGAGGCAAAGAATGGAAACCGATCCGCTTATGTTTCAAGTGACCGCGGAGTCAGCGCGGGGTATGATAGTTCTGCCGGAACCGATACAAACCTGCTCTTTCCTGTGGATCTGACAATTTACGAAGCCCCTGTGTTATCCTTCTGGTGGAAGTGCGGCGGAGTAAGTGATCGGGACTTTGGCAATGTTTCTGTGAACGACGGTATAGGCGACCAGTTGGTCAGCGACTGGGGAGAATTTGTGAACAATGATGTATGGAAGCAAAAGCAGATCAGCCTTTCAGACTTTGCAGGTCAGGAGATTACCCTAAAATTCTATTGGCACAACAGCATTATAGGAGGACAGAATCCGGGCTTCTGTGTGGATGACATCGAAGTGACCGGGAGCGTGGTCAGCAACCCGATCTTCACATCAACGCCGACCACCAAAGTCCAGTTTGAGCATGAATACAGATACAACATCACTACATTCGACCCCCAGAGCGGCTCTGTCACCATCTCCTCATCACCCCCTCTGCCGGAGTGGCTGGAACTGACAGATTCAAATGAGACTAAAGGAACAGCGGTCCTCGTCGGGACACCCGGAACAGCGCATTTCGGATCCCATGAGATCACTCTCCAGGCCACAAATGGCTCATACACGGTCTCTCAGACGTTTACAATCAGAGTGGCCGCGTATTACAGCGGCTTTGAACGCGATAATTCAGAATGGTCCAAAACATCAGACTCTGAAGTCAATTCCTGGGAGTTCGGCAATTCGCTTGTAAAAGCCGGAAACAGCGCTGCATACATTTCCAGCGACGCTGGCGTATCAGCCGGTTATGACCGGGCCCTGGAAAGTAACGCCAGCCTTTCAGTAACGCTGAACCTGACCTTTGTTGACGATCCGACATTGAATTTCTGGTGGCACTGCGAACCATTTAATTTCTATGACGGCGGCAGCGGAACTCCGATTGATTACGGAGAAGTATATGTCAATGACGGAGAGGAGGAGCGTCTGCTCAGTGAACCCAGAGAATATCGTTGGGAAGACTCTTGGACTGAAGAGATTCTTGATCTTTCCGAATATTCGGGAGAAGTCATTACTATTCGGTTTTTCTGGCATAACAGCACCGGGAGAGATACTTATGATTCGGCATTCGTTCTGGATGATGTCATGGTGACCGGAACCTATACAGTGCTGCCGATCTTTACATCGGAGCCGAAAGAGATGGCCCCGTATAATCAGGAGTATTTCTATTATGTCACGACAGACAACAGCAGCAGTGACACCATGATTGAAGCGGCGACACTCCCGGACTGGCTGAGACTGGAGGATATCAATGTTTCCCAGGGGACTGCTGTGCTGAGAGGGACACCCGGTCCCGATGAAGTCAATTCCCGGTTCCATGACGTTATATTGGAAGCGACCAATGCCAAAGGCACGACAACACACGCCTTTACAGTAAAGGTTCCGTATTATTATGAGGACTTCGAGGGTGAGACATCTGAATGGCAGATATCCAGCGAACCTGATTCTGAAAATTTCTGGTATATCGGTAGTGCTGCAGTTTCAAACAGCGGCGATTTCTCAGCTTATGTCACCAATAGCAAAAGCGATGAATGGAGTTTTCATCATACAGGGAAAAAGAGCGAATCCAAGCTGGAATTTCCCACGGACCTTACATATCTTGAATCCCCGTCATTAAGTTTCTATTGGAAATTTAATCATATATACCATACCAGTAATGAGGAGGATAAGGACGAATACGGTGAGATCTACGTTAGGGATGTTGATGGAACCACTTATTTGGCGAGCGAGGAGAGGGAGTTTGTATTCAAAGAATCTTGGACAAAGCATTCAATTGATCTTTCCGATTATGCAGGAAAAAATATATTTGTTCAATTTTATTGGTATAACTCTGGTTCAGGCGCAGCAGAGATAGAAGGTTTGCGTCTGGATGATGTGGAGATCAACGGAACCCTTGCTGACGAGCCGATTATCCAAGGTCCGATATTTACGTCAACTTACAAAGATACGGATATGACCGTACATGTCGGCCAGACATACACCTACGAAATCACCACGCTTGACAACACCGGCGATGAAGTCGTCATCTCCTTAGTCAGCGGGCCTGACTGGCTCGAACTCAGAGATGCTGACCAAGTGCCAGGAACTGCCATCCTGTCCGGAACTCCCAGTGGACAGGGCTACCTCGGAGATCATCCGGTTGTCATCAAAGCCTCTGATGGGACATATATCACTCAGCAGTCCTTTGACATTTATGTCTTTTCCCAAGAAGAATACAGATTTGAACGCATGTGGCCCGAATTGGCCCAGCCTTGGTATTTTCTCAGTCCCGAAGGAATCGCCATGGATGAGAGAGGATATATCTATGTGCTTGACACAGGCAACCATCGCGTGTTGAAATTCAATGAGAGCGGACAGTTTATCACCAGGTGGGGGCATTATGGCTCTGGTGACGGAGAGTTCGTCAGCCCCGGCGATATTGCTGTGGGCCCGGAAGGAAATGTTCATGTGGCAGATACCGGCAATCATCGCGTCCAAAAGTTTAAACCAAACGGAGAATTTATCATCGCTTATGGCAGCAAAGGGTTTTTCACAGATGGAGTGTTCCGTAACCCGGACGGCATTGATGTGGATTACCGGGGGAACGTCTATGTGGCAGATACAGATAACTCCTGTATCCAAAAATTCACTTCAAAAGGTGAATTCCTGAACCGCTGGGGAGACATAGATGCCCGTTTTACAGGAGAGGGAAAATTCCATTACCTCTGGGACGTGGCCGTGGATAAAGACGGCAACATCTATACCGTTGATTCGCTTATAGAGGCATCCTTTGAGGGTTCCGGTCACAGGGTTCAGAAATTCGATTCAGACTTCAACTTTATAAAGCAGTGGGGAAGCTATGGCTCCGGTAACAGGCAGTTTAAAGTGCCCATAGGAATCACGGTGGATGAAAACGGAGATATCTATGTGGCAGACACATATAACAGCCGTATCCAGAAATTCAGCCCGGATGGCGATCTTCTGGCAAGCTGGTCCACCGACGGTTACGGATTCAGCAAGAGTTTACACTCAAATCCTCATGATATTGTCGTGGATCCGAACGGGATAATTTATGTGGCTGAAGCCGGAGACAACTGTGTGCAAAAGTTCAGTCCTGAAGGTGAGTTTCTGACAAAATGGGGCAGTTTCGGATCAGGCCCGGGCGAGTTTGCCATGCCTTACGGAACTGTTATTGACATAGAAACCGGCAATATTCACATCACAGATCGGGATAACCACCGCATACAGGTATTTGACGCAGAGAGCCGCTTTCTGAGAGAATTGGGGGAGTACGGCTCCGGAGAAGGGGAGTTCAAATCTCCTTCGGGAATGGTCATGGATGGGCAGAGAAGAATTTATGTGGCTGACAAGGAGAATCATCGTATTCAGGTGTTTGACACAAACGGTGTTCTTCTGGATATGTGGGGGAGTTATGGTTATGAAAAAGGAGAGTTTGACAAGCCTGTGGAGGTGGCTGTCAGCAAATTCGGAGAAGTCTATGTGGTTGATCAGGGAAACAACCGCATTCAGAGGTTTAATCGGAAAATCGGTGAAGTGATTGAATGGGGCGCTCAAGGGGATGGTATCGGCCAATTCCGTTCTCCCAGCGAACTGGTGATAGATAAAAATAACGACATCTATGTGGCGGATACAGAGAACCACCGCGTTCAGAAATTCGATTCAGAGGGAAACTTTGTCACCCAATGGGGAGGCATCGGTTCCGAAGCAGGAAAGTTCTCTTATCCTCTTGGGATAACGGCCGATTCAGACGGAGATATTTTTGTTGCGGATTTCGGGAACAACCGTATTCAGAAATTCAGTTCAGAAGGACAATATCTGTTTGAGTTGGAATATCCAGGATTTGAGCCAGGTCAGATCAACAACCCGATCTGGCTTGCCACAGATTCGGATGACAATCTGTATGTTTCGGAAGTCATCAACAATCGTATCCAGAAGTTCAAAAAAATTGAGTCAGGTTACAACAACAAGGCGATTATTGCAGCCGGAGGCAGAGAGAACGACAAGTTGCAGGACGAAATTCAGCTCAATGCGAACACGAGCTACCGGGCAATGGCCCGGCAGGGACTGAGCAGAGAGGACATCCGCTACCTGAATTCGCATTCGACATTGGATTATATGGATGCGACAAAGGCTGCCCTTGAGGAGGCCATCACCGAATGGGCCGCGGATGCGGACAATCTGTTCCTGTATCTTGTGGGTCATGGCGGTGAAGGCACGTTCCGTGTGAATGACTCCGAAATTCTGGACGCGGCTGAACTGAATTCATGGCTGGACACATTGCAGGAAAGCATGCCCGGAAGAGTGGTCGTGGTTTACGACGCGTGCCGTGCAGGAAGCTTTCTCTCCGCCCTGACCTCCGCGGACAAAGACCGGATCGTGATCACCAGCACCGATACGGATGAAAGCGCATATTTCACAAGTCAGGGGTTCAATGCCTTTTCCAATTATTTCTGGACGCATATCTATAACGGCCATGATGTGGCTTATGCGTTTGAAAAGGCCAGGGATTCAATTGGAGGAGATGCCACAGATTTTCAAAGCCCCCAAATAGAGAGTAATGGGAATGGCATCCCCAATGAGCCTGCCGACCTCAGCAGCATTGAAGGGGAAGGAGCCATCCATATCGGAAACGGCACAAGTGTTTACGGAGACACACCGCTGACAGAGGTGGATGATGATCTGATAATCCTCAGTGATGATACAGCTTCTGCCTCTCTTCACGCTTATGTGACGGATAATGACGGCATCTCCCGAGTATGGGCTGAGATCAGGCCGCCCGCGGAATATGCTCCGACATCTTATGACAAGGCCGTTCTGGAACTGCCTACAGTTGAACTGATGTCTGTCGGAGGAGGCCGATATGAAGGGACTTTCAACGGATTCACCCTGAACGGACTGTATCAGGTTGTGGTTTACGCCACCGACGGTAAGGGGAATATCGCAATGCCGAAGGTCATTGAGGTGTCGGTGGGCAGTCCGTTAAGACGCAAGGCAGTTCTCGTGACAGGGTATGCCCCATCGGATGAGATGCGGGATGCGGTTTTCAGCAACATCGAACTGGCTCACAAAGCGTTGTCCTTGCAGGGGTACAAAGATGATGATATTTACCTTCTGAGACCCGGAGGCTTTTTTCTGGACGGTGTGATTCCCTTTCCGGCTGATCCGCAACAACTGAGACTCACCCTTGAAGAACGGGTTCCCCAGCAGACTTATGATGTGGTGCTTTATCTTGCGGGAAGCAGCAGCCAAGGAAGATTCCGGATCAATGAGACCGATATTCTGGAACCCGAAGACCTGAATACTTGGCTGGACACATTGCAGAATAATATCCCAGGCAAGGTCACGGTCGTTTTTGACGCGCTCGCATCCGGGAATTACCTGGTGTCTCTGGCACCGGATTCAGACAAGGAACGGATTGTCATCACCAGCACATCCCCAGGCCAGACCTCTTCGTTTCTTTTCCAGTCCGACGTTTCCTTTTCCAGTTTTTTCTGGAGAAGCGTGATGAACGGCGAAAATGTCAAAAACGCATTCTGGCGGGCCCGAACCGCGATGGAATTTCTTTCCCAAGAACAAACGCCACTTTTGGACGACAATGGAAACGGTATTGGAAATGAAGGTTCAGACGGCCAGACAGCCGGAAAGCATTTCATCGGCATGGGCATTCAACTGGCAGCGGACGAGCCTTCCATCGGAAAGATCATGTCCGATCAGACCTTGCACGGTGAAACTGAGGCCGCGATATGGGTCGCGGATGTGACAGCCATCACAGATGCTCCGCAAACGCTCTGGGCGGTCATCTCTCCTCCTTATCAGTCCTCTGACGGGAAACTGCCCACAAAGGAAATGGAGCCTGCCGGAAGCGGCCGGTATGAAGGGACTTATGACGGATTCTCCGATTTCGGCCATTATCATATCTCCGTTTACGCGTCTGACAGTGAGGGGAACACCTTCCACCTCAGAGACATATTGGTATATCAGGCCGCCGGTCCGGACAGATATGAGCCGGACAATACCCATGAAGAGGCAAACGTCATTTTTATCAATGATGATCCCCAACACCACAACTTCTTCCTTGAGCCGGAAGGCGATCAGGGAGACTGGGTGAAGTTCCACGCAATTGGGAACCGGCCTTATAAAATCGAAGTGAGCAATCTGGGTGAAAATTGCAGTCCCATTATCGAACTGTATGGCGATACCGATTTCAGAACCCCGATTGCCGCCAATGATCCGAACGCGCCTGAGACAAGTATGGATTGGAACTGCCCTGAAAGCGGGATATACTATGTGAAAATCAGAAACATCGGGGTCTCCGGTGAAAATACCGAGTACGATCTCAGGGTATATGATCCCACAGCGGACCGTGAAGGCACGATTACGGGTACGGTCAGCGATGTCTCAGGAGAGCCTGTGGAAGATGTGAAGATTGAAACAATAGAAGGAGGTTCTGCATTGAGTTCCGCTGATGGAACCTATAGGATGGAGATGCATCCGCCAGGTACTTTTGACTTGAAAGCCTCTGCTGAAGGATATGAGGAATTTAAGACTGAATCCGGACGGGACTGTCGAAGTGAATATCGAAATGTATCCCACCAAACTCAATCTGCCCGGAGACATTGACTGTGACAAACAGGTTGACCTTCGTGACGCTCTGCTTTCGCTGAAAGCGATGACAGGAACAAGACCGGAACAGGACAGCATTTATTCCTGCCCAGGCGAGGACGGAGTCTCAGACATGGGAGGAGATGTGAACAATGACGGACAGATAGGCATGGAAGAAGTGATTTATGTATTGAGGCTTCTTGCAAACAACACAGAATAACCTTTATAAATGAAAGTCGCTTGCAAACATGAACAAAACAAACAGACTGAACCATATCTCCGTCAGGAATTTCAAATCAGTCCGGCACCTGGATCTGGAGCTGAGGCCCCTGAACATTTTCATCGGCGCAAACGGAGCCGGAAAGTCGAATTTCATCGGCGTATTCAGGTTTCTGAACCAACTGAGTGGGAGAAACCTGCAAAACCACACAGCCGCCTTGGGAGGGGCTGACAGCATCCTCTGTTTCGGACGCAAAACATCAGATGAAATGTCATTCACGCTTTCATCTGAAGATGGGATGAACGGTTATGAATGCGGCTTTTCTCCGAACTCGGAAGACAATTTTTTCTTCAACAGAGAGTACGTCCGGTTTCATGACAGAAAGCAATCTTTGGTTCCGCAGGAAGAATTCTTGGGAAACGGGCATCTTGAATCAAAAATGTCAGCAACAACAGGGGATGGTCCCGGTCATGCCGCACGATATCTGCTGAAACATTTCCGGACTTGGAAACTTTGCCACTTTCACGACACCGGTGAAAGCGCAAAGGTCAGACAGACCTGCGATCTCGAAGACAACCTCATCCTCCGACCTGATGCCCGAAATCTGGCCGCATTCTTATACAGGCTCGAAAGGAAATTCCCTGAAAACTTTGCGAACATTCAGGAGGCGGTCCGCATGGCAGCGCCGTTTTTCGACCGCTTCAATCTGCAACCCTCCCGTCTGAATGAGGATAAAATTCGCCTGGAATGGAAGGAAAAGGGAAACGATGACTATTTCAACGCCGCGGCCCTTTCTGACGGCACACTGCGGTTCATATGTCTGGCCACACTGCTGTTTCAGCCGTCCCTGCCGTCCCTGATTCTCCTTGACGAACCGGAACTGGGGCTTCATCCATATGCCATCAGCCTCCTTGCCGGTCTGTTACGCTCAACAGCCCGGCAAGCCCAGATTATCGCGGCCACGCAGTCGGTGACGCTGGTGAATCAGTTTGATCCGGAAGATATCATCGTTGTTGAACGGGATGAACGCGGGGGAAGCCTTTTCCGTCGCCTGGATCGTTCCGACACAGAGGACTGGCTCGATGACTATGGCATGGGCGATCTCTGGGAAAAGAACATTTTCGGAGGGCGGCCGTAAACCATGAAGAAGGTGCTTATACTTGCAGAGGGGGAGACTTCACTTGAGGCGTTGCTATGAACCGTGCAGATATAAACAACAATAACAAACTGGAGGCGATTCATGTATAGATCATCGCAGAAAACAGCAGATAGAACCTTAATCTCAAAGCCGTCAGCTAACTTCAGCCTGCTTGCGCTATCAGCCGTGAAATTGATTTCAAGGCTTTTTCTCACAGTATTCCTTCTTCCTGCCATTGTATTTTCCGAATCAAGAGAGATTTATGAATATGATACGGAGTCTCCTGTTCAGAAAATCCCGCTGCATTTTTACGAGCCGGTCGGTCTGGCTACGGACATCAAAGGCTCTGTTTATGTGACGGATCAGATGAACGACCGCATCCAGAAATTGACATCGGACGGCAGTCTTATCACCAAATGGCAGTCTTTCAGAGAACATGAGGAACTCCAGCCTGACGGCATAGCCGTGGACAGCGACGGATCGGTCTATGTATCGTTCTCTCAGCAGCATCATATCCGGAAGTTTGTTTCAGGGAAACAATCTTTTGAAATATTGGGAAGCAAAGGCAGCGGTGATGGAGAATTCAGATTTCCATATGGCATAGCTATAAGCAATCATCATCTCTATGTTGTTGATACGGGAAATAATCGTATCCAGAAATTAACCAAAGACGGAGAGTTTGTCATAAAATGGGATACCGCGGAATCTGACTGTTGCGACGGAGATTTTGACTGGCCCCGCGGCATAGCAGTGGACAGCAAAGGCTTCATTTATGTGGCGGATACAGGAAACGAGCGCATCCTCAAGTTCAGAGAGGAGGATAATAAAGTGGAATGTGTGCGTCAGTGGAGCAGCGAGGATGGCACATTTAATCCCTACGGCATAGCGGCGGACAGCGAGGATCACATCTATGTGACAGATCGGGGCAACCACAGAGTCATAAAGTTTACAAATGAAGGAGAATTTATTGATGAATTAAAGAATCCTCTGACCGGGGAAAGACCTGAACTGGATCGGCCCGAGGGAATCGCAATCGGCCGGAATGATATGATCTATGTGGCGGATACAGGAAACCGTCGTGTGCTGAAGTTTGGGAAGGGCAGTCTTACCCATTGGGGAGGAACTACCGGCGACAACGAGTTCAATTCACCGGATGACATGGCCATGGACAGCGCAGGTAATCTATATGTGGCAGATACGAGCAATCACTGTATCAAAAAATTCGACAAAGATTTGGAATTTATAACCCGATGGGGAGAATACGGCGACGGAGAAGGTCAGTTCAATTTTCCTTATGGCATTGCGACAGGTGTCAATGATACCGTTTATGTGGCGGATACAGAGAATCATCGTATCCAGACATTCACCAAAGAGGGAGAATACAAGGGGCAATGGGGAGGTGAAGGCACGGCCGACGGGAAATTTGATTCCCCTTACAGCATAGCCACAGACAAAACCATGGCAACAGAAGATGGCGGGTATGTTTATGTGGCAGATACGAACAATCACCGAATTCAGATATTTAAAGGAAACGAGCCTTTTGATTTTGTCGAAAAATGGGATAAAGAGGGGGATGAGGACTGGGATTTCAGCTCACCCCGGGGCGTGGCCGCGGACAAAGACGGCAATCTGTATGTCGCAGACAAAGATAACCATCGGGTGCTGAAATTCAGCAGAGCAGGTGGATGTCTCCGCAAATGGGAAGGCGAAGGAGCCGGAGAAGGTCAGTTCAAATACCCGAACAGTGTCACTGTGGATGGTGAAGGCGGCCTTTATGTGACAGATATGGACAACAATCGCGTCCAGAAATTCAACTCGGAGACCGGGGAGCTGATTGCCATCGTGGGAGAATGCGGCAGCTTTCCAGGCCAGTTGCAGGCTCCCGGGGGCAGCGCGGTGACGCCGGATGGAAAGTATTTCTATATCGCGGATAATAATAATCATCGGATTCAGAGATTCAAAAGGATTTCATACAAGTCCAAAACCAAAGCCATAATCGTAGTTGGCGGCGGATATTATGAGCAAGACCCCCTGTGGGATGCCAAGCATTCATGCGCGTATGACGCTTATCAGACCTTGCATCATAGCGGCTTTGTCAAAAAGACGATATACTATCTTTCAGACATGAAAACGGATTGGGATGATAATGGCGAGTTAGACGACATAGACGGAGATGCCTCCGGAATCGCCTTTGAGAAGGCTTTGAAATGGGCGGAAGACGCGGAAAGTCTTCTGATCTATCTTGTGGATCACGGCAAAAAGGAAAATTTCTGCCTCAAAAGCTGCGATGACAGCACAGAGCATCTCCTTGCCTCTGAACTGGCTTCAAGCTTAGATGAACTGCAGGCTGTTATGCGAGGCAAACTGATTCTCATCTATGACGCGTGTGATTCCGGAAGTTTTCTCCCCAGTCTGATGTCTCCCGAGACAGAGAGACGGATTATCATCACCAGCACCACCGACGAGAATCCTGATGAGGAGGAGCGCGCATCTTTTGAGGCCCAGGGCGATATTTCTTTTTCCAGATATTTCTGGAAATATATCCGTACAGGCCGAGAATCTGTCAAAGATGCTTTTGAGAAGGCATCTGATGAGATTTACACTGAAACACTTGCATACCCCCAAAAACCGAGTTGCCATACCTCTGATGACATTTCTGTTGAGGATGTTTATATTCGCAGCGGAACAGGATTTGATGGGGATGAACCGATAACATCAGAATCAAAACAGAAAGCCATCGTTATGAGCGGAACAGGATTTGATGGGGATGAACCGATAACATCAGAATCAAAACAGAAAGCCATCGTTATGAGCGGAGCATCTTGGTCAGATGGGATAAAGAACAGTCTTGAACAGGCATGCGACGCGCTGACTGCTCAAGGATATAATGAAGAAAATGATATATACCTTATGAGCCCCGAATCTTTGGAAAGTTGCACAAAGGCATGGAAAGGCAGGCCTGCCCGAAACATATTACAGGGTGCCATTGAGACTTGGGCTTTGGAAAGCGGCCCGAATGTTGATCTTCTGCTTTATCTGATCGGAGAAGGCAAAGAGGGAGTGTTTCAGATCGAGGAAACAGATACTCTGACAGCAGAGGATTTGGATAAATGGCTTGATGATCTGCAAAATGAGATTACAGGCCAGGTGATTGTCATCTATGATGCAGCGTATTCCGGAAGTTTTCTGCCCAAACTTAAGCCCACTGATGGAAAGGAACGGATCGTAATCACCAGCACATCCGATTCTCAATCAGATGCGTTCCTTTCCAAAAAAGAAAACAGTTTTTCTCATTTTTTCTGGACAAACATGTCAGATGTCTCAGAAATGAATCTTCTCGATGCCTTTTGGAGAGCCAAAAATGCGATTGAAGTGAGTCGCTTGGAACAACAGACACCTTATCTGGATGATAACGGCAATGGCAAAGGAAACGAGAAAGGAGACGGGGAACTAGCCAAATGTTACTTCATTGGCAAGGGAGTTGACGAGGAATGTTACTCCATTGACAACGGGCTTGTCGAACCTGTTGAAGACATGTCCCAAGTGAGTCAGGAAGACGGCTATGAAGACGATGACGATATCAGAAGGGCCAAGGAAATTTTCGTGCATTATGTAGTAGATGACCCGACAGTTTCCGTAATTTCGGATAACATCCTTCAACATCATAAATTCCACGATGCAGGAGACGCGGACTGGGTAAAGTTTTACGGAGCTGAAGGAAAAAGTTATGATATCCGGGCGTATGATTTAGGTGCAAAATGCGATGTGGTCATTGAGTTATATGATGCAGACGGAGTCACATTGCTCAGGAAAACAGATAAGATCGGCGACCCGGGCGGAGACGAATTTTTCACATGGAGATGCCCCAAGTCCGGTGAATACTATCTGAAAACATATCACTGCAACAAAAACATTTTTGGCATCGGCACGGATTATTATCTCAAAATCAAAGATACCGAAGCTTCTCCCCTGTCCGCGTTCAAGACCACAGTAACGGATGCACTGACTGATGAGCCGATTGAAGGCGTAAAAATCACCATCGGCCCTTTCTATAATATCACTGACAAAGAGGGGATATGCAGACTCGTGGGACCGCCGGGGAAATTTGAACTTACTGTGGAGGCGTCCGGTTATCAGAGAATCTCCTCGGCCATTTCTTTCAGCGACGGCGAATTGCAAGCCGACTTGGGTTTTGAGTTGGTTAAAACCTGTCACAGCGCAGATTACAATCCCTCCGACCATAAAATTGCCCTCTCCGAACTCCTCCGCGTCATCCAGATTTATAACGACGGAGCATATCGCTGCGACCCCGGCGGAGAAGACGGCTATGCTCTGACAGGAACCCCGGATTACACCTGTTCCTCCCACGATTCCGATTACAAGCCCCAAGACTGGCGCATCAGCCTGAGCGAGCTTCTGCGCCTGATCCAGTTGTACAATTCTGACGGATACCACCCGGATCCGCTCGGAGAGGATAATTTTGCGCCGGGAAAGTAACGATAGCACCCTTGACGAAGATTTCACAAGCTGTTCGGCTGAAAGCCGGAGTGCGCTCTTGATTCTGAACCACTGATTGACGCTGATTTTACCGATTTCACGGATTCTCTGCGCTCAGTAAGCTGTTCGGTTATAGTTTGTATGCAAGCAGCAGGCACTCGACAGCCACGCCCGCAAGACATATCGCGGGTAACGCGCCGTTGTTTGTGAAGTCTCCTTGCCGAGTTTGATGCCGACCCCAGTATTAAAAATGAACATATTCTGATGAGCGAGGTTTTGCATCATGCATCCGCTTAATTTCCCTCTGCTGGCAGTTCAAGTATAAGTATCAAGTTGCAATCACTTCAAAACAACGCCTCCACCGCCTCCGCGACGGTGCTGATTCCGGCGATTTCAATCCCCTCGATCCCGCCCATCCGCTTGAGGTTGCTCTTGGGGATGAAGCATTTGGTGAACCCCATCTTCTTCAATTCGGCCACCCGGGTCTCCACATGGGAGATGGCCCTGACTTCGCCGGTCAGGCCGACCTCGCCCAAGACCACGTTCCCCTCCGGGATCGGCTTGTCGAGGAAGCTCGACCCGATGGCTGTGACAATGCCCATGTCAACGGCCGGCTCGTCCACCTTCACCCCGCCGGCCACATTCATGAAGATGTCATGGCCCATCAGGTGCATCCCGAGCTTCTTTTCCATGACCGCGGCAAGGAGCGCGACGCGGTTGTGGTCCAGGCCGAGGATGGTCCGTCGCGGGGTTCCGAAGTTGGTGGGGCTGGCAAGGGCCTGAAGCTCAATCAGGATGGGACGTGTCCCCTCCATGGTGGCGGTCACCACCGACCCGGGCGCGTTTGAGGGGCGTTCCGAAAGAAAGACCGCCGAGGGGTTCGGCACCTCCTTCAGCCCCATCTCCTTCATTTCAAACACGCCGATCTCATTGGTGGAGCCGAACCGGTTTTTCACGGCCCGGAGAATCCTGAAGATATGGCTCCGGTCCCCCTCGAAATAAAGCACGGTGTCCACCATATGCTCCAGCAGCCTCGGACCGGCGATGGTCCCCTCCTTGGTGACATGGCCCACCAGAAACGTCGGGATGTCGGTCCGCTTTGCCATGAGCATCAGCCGCATGGCCGACTCCCGGACCTGGCTCACGCTTCCGGGCGCGGAGGAGAGCTCCCCGTTGAACATGGTCTGTATGGAGTCAATCACCAGAACTTGGGGCTTTTCCGACTCCACCATGGAGAGGATCAGTTCCATGTCCACCTCCGACACCACCAGCATTTTGGAGGATATGGTCTCCAAGCGTCTGCTTCTCAGACGGATCTGCCGAATCGACTCCTCGCCGGAGACATAAAGGACGGTGTGGCCCCCCTTTGCGAGGCCGTAAAGGGCCTGGAGCATGAGGGTGGACTTGCCGATGCCCGGATCGCCGCCGATGAGCACCAAGGTTCCGGAGACCACCCCGCCTCCCAGGACCCGGTCAAATTCCTTGATGCCGGTGAGAATCCGCTCCTCATCCTCAAATTCGATGGAGTCAATCGGGACCGGCTTCTGTTTGAAGTCGGAGAGACGCTGTATGGTTGCCGCGGAGGGGGACACGTTTCCACCGGAGGAGGGTTTCCGGGATTTGAACCGCCCTTCCGTGAGGCTGTCCCATTCCCCACAATCCGGGCATCTCCCCAGCCACCGGGGGGTCTGATAGCCGCATGACTGACAGGTAAAGACTGTTTTTTTCATTGTGTCATCACCATAACTTAGTGCTCTGTCCCATAAATGATGTCCGGGCATCTGAAGCCGCACGATTTTTCAAATCGTGCCTGAGCGAATTGCAAATTCGTCCCACATCGGATCGGATGACGCCGCCTAAATTCAAAACTCCAAAGCAAGGTTTGGCTTGAGGCCCCTTTTTTGCCTATGCCCCGCCTGACTGGCAGGGGCTTATTCCTCAGGAACCGTGACCAAACAACTTCCCCATTTCCAGCTCCTGCCGGATTGCCAAATCCGGCGGACGTCTCGGATTTGCCAATCCGAGACGAGCGTGGGCCGGGATGTTGTTTGGTCATGGTTCCTCAGCAATTTCCTGATTATAACGCTTTTTTTGGTGCCCTGCCCGTGGGCGTGAACATGCATGCGGTGCCCGCAACGGGCAGGGGCAAGGGCACGGGCTCCCTCAGATCCGTTATAATCAGGCAATTTCTATGGACTCAATGTCGAGTTCCCGACCCGAAATCACCTCAATGGATCCGCTGCCGCACTTCTGGCAGGTGAAGATCGGGCCGGTGATGGTCCATTCTGTATTGCAGTCTTTGCACCACGCGGTCACCGGAATCTCCTCGATGTGGAGCGCCGCGCCAGAGAGCGGGGTCTCCTGAGTCGCGATCTCAAAGCAGAATCGAAGGCTGTCCGGGACCACCGCGGAGAGCTTTCCGACTTTCAGATTCACCCTTTCCACCCGCGCGCCCGCCATGTCCGGCGGGATGGACGCGGTGACAATCTCTATCACCTGCATGGCTATTCCCATTTCGTGCATGTCAAAGCCGTCCCTTCTCAGTTTGCACTTTCCCTTGAACCTGAAAGTGAAGAACTTCCCGCTTGTCCGGTTTTTGGCAGACAACTTTTGTCTCACACTCCAAATCCAACACAAGCCCGTCATTCCAAGCAAATGACGGGAACCGGTAGATCCCCGATGCTTCGTTCCATTCAGACGAGGTTCCCGTCATTTGACCCGGAATCCTCAAGAAAATTTCAGAGTCGAACAAGTCGAACGATTTTTTAAATCGTGTGTGTCAACTTTTGGCCGGGTACTTATGCCCATTCTCCAGAACTTTCTGGTCTCAAGAAAATTTCAGAGTGTCGAACAAAGTCGAACGATTTTTTGAACCGTGTGTCAATCCCTTTGGTATCAAGAAAAACTGGAAATAAGAAAATTTCAGAGTCGAACAAAGTCGAACGATTTTTTAAACCGTGTGTCAATCCCTTTGGTATCAAGAAAAACTGGAAATGTCAAGCAAAGTGCCATTTTCCATTTTCTGAGAGGAAAGTTGTTGACATTCGACGTCCCTCATGGTGCAGGCATCCTCGTCGGCGGGTCGGGCGGCATTTTTTCAGTCAGCCACGAGCTGCAGATGGGAGTGTCCGCCTTCGGGGGCATTGACATGCGAATCATGCCAGTGACGAGAAGCATGGGAACGAGATGCTCAAGTTTTTGTGAGAGCATGATGGAAAAGTTGTTCAATCAATGTTCCTGGTTCTGACGGATTTTATGGTTTCCAACACGGGCTGAAAATTGTGAGTCACAGATGAGAACGCAGATGGCCTGCGTTTCGGGCAGGTGCGGGCTCATCAGCGTTCATCCGCGTCCATTCGCGGTTTGTTCCCAGCATGTCCCGGCAGGCTGTCTTTACAGACTGACTTTCAGGACCGTGACTGTCTGAAATCACATGCAACCACAAAAACCGTTAGAACCAGCAATGTTCTATAAAAAACTGATGATTGAAAATCTGGCATCCTTGATTTTGCATGGAAAGTGGGTGCAGAAAAATTTATGGCCATATGCTTGTGAAAAAAAAATTGCTTTTTGGCAGTTTTTGGTGCAGTATTAATAAAAAAATACTGAGTACAGGACAAAAAATTGGGAATGGGCGAGAAACCCGGCTTTTTCCCAAAAGGGCGGACCTCCCAACTGCAGGAAAAAGCCGGGTTTTTTTCTCCACTCGTTTTTTTGTCCTGTACACAGCGGATTCACCAAACTTTTGGCCTTGATCTTCAGATGATCGAACGGTGCGGAGGCATTACGCTTATCATGAAATATTACCCTGTCAATCTTGACATACAAAATCGAAGATGTCTGGTGGTCGGAGGCGGCAATGTGGGCGCGCGGAAGGTTATGACGCTCTTGGAATGCGGGGCCATGATCACGGTTGTCAGCCCCATTGCCACTGAAAGGCTGATCCGGCTGGCCAACAAAAAATCCATCACATGGAAAGAGCGACATTACCAGAGTGCCGACCTTACGGGGATGTTTCTTGTCATCGGCGCGACAGACAATGAGGAATTGAACTGGCGGATCCATGCGGACGCGGAACGTCAGGGGAAATTGTGCAACATTGCGGACCGTCCCCAAGCCTGCAACTTCATCCTCCCCTCTGTTGTGAACCGGGGAGATCTGATCCTTGCCATTTCCACCTCAGGCGCAAGCCCCGCGTTTGCCAAAAAGCTTCGCCAAGATCTCGAAAAGGAATTTGGAGAGGAATACGCGGAATTTCTCCGGCTGATGCGGGCGGTCCGTAAAAAGCTTCTGCTCCGGGACCATGCACCCGAGGCCCACAAACCGATTTTTGAAAAACTGATCAGCAAAGGGATGCTTGACCTGATCCGGGAGAAGAATACAGAGGAGATGGACCACCTGCTTCGCAAGGTTGTTGGCAAGGAATACGATTTTGAATCATTGATGGAAAGTGTGAACGTGAGGCGTGAAACGTGAGACGTGAAACGTGAAACGTGAGGCGTGAAACGTGGGGGGTGAAACGTGGGGGTGAAACGTGGGGCGTGAAACGTGAGGCGTGAGACGTGAGACGTGAGGCGTGAAACGTGAGGCGTGAAATGTGGGGCGTAAAACGTGGGGCGTGAAACGTGGGCGTGAGAATTGAAACTGGAGCCACATATCAACAGATCTAAAACTTTTCCGTCCCGCGCTCCCGCCGGATTGACAAATCCGGCGGGAATGGTTCGGATTTGTCAATCCGAA
>JAOZRQ010000859.1 GCA_029940115.1 Desulfobacterales bacterium | reverse complement strand
TTTGTGGTTTCCGACACCCATCATGAACCGCGGATGAACGCAGACGGCCTGTGTGCAGGCAAAAAGAAACTTGCAATTCTGAAATGAGTCCTTATATTATGAGTTATTTGATCAAGACAGTCCGCAGCTCCGCACCTTAGGCGGTGTGATGCCGCCTGAACGCGGAACTGCGAACTGTCAGCCAAGGGAGTTGTCATCATGACGGAACTGATGGATGAGGCCGAGATGCGGCAATACAATGAGCAGGCCCGACGGTCGGGCATGCTGACGATCAAGGTCCCCCCGCATTATCAGCGGCTGGTGGGGGAGGAGATCGAAACCTTGGGCCGAAGGGGCGGGCCGTTGTACCGTGTCGCCTACCCGACCACCGAGCGGATGGACCTGAGGGCCGGGCATGAGGTCCCCGACTTCGTGGAGGACCGCACCAACATGCCGGCGGGTCTGGAGAGTGTGCTGATCCACAAATACCGAAACCGGGCCCTGTTTCTTGTCACCGACGTGTGCGCGGGCCACTGCATGTACTGCTTCCGGCAGGACGTGCTCACGGACCTCCAAGGCAGCGAGCTGCCGGCCCTGGAAAAAAGGCTGGACCGCGTCATCGGCTATCTGAGGGGAAATCCCCAAGTCACCGAGGTGATCCTGTCCGGCGGCGATCCGCTGAGTGTGCCGTTCGGACATCTGAAGCAGGTCATGGGGCGTCTGAGTGCGGAGACCGCCGTGGGAGACATCCGGATGCACACCCGCAACGTCGCGTTCGCACCGCAGGTGTTGTCGGAACGCGTCTGCGAACTCCTGGGCAGACACCGGGTCCGGGTCTATCTGCACCTAGTGCATCCATATGAGATTGCCGAGCCGGTGATCGAAGGCGTCCGCCGGCTGATATCCCACGGCGTGAGGCTCTACGGCCAGTTCCCCATCCTTCGGGGGATCAACGACCGGTGCGAAGTTTTGGAGAGGATGATTCGGACCATGGATGACTTGGGAGTCAACCCCATCAACCTCTTTGTGCCGGACCCCATCAACCACTCGGCACCCTTCCGGATCCCCATGAGGCGGCTGCTCTCCCTCATGGACAACCTGTATTGGACCACCCCGTCATGGTCAAACGCCGTGTGCCTAGTCCTGGACACGCCCATCGGCAAGGTGCGGCGTGAGGACATCACGGGCTGGGACGGGGAGAGCGGGATCATCACATTCCGAAGACAGGAAAAGACCGTGACCTATCACGACTTCCCGAAGGCACTCGATGTCCCCGGTGACTTGGAGACATTGTTGTGGAAAGGATGACTCAGATGGAACGATCGGCAAAAGTGTCAGACAAAATCATATCGTGCCTTGCACAAGTCGAAGATGTGTTGAAAGGTCATGACGGATTCATGACCGGCCGCCTGTCGGGCTTCAGGGGCCCTCCATGGGGATCAGCACCACCTGCTCCTCATCCCTGGTCGCGGTCCACGCCGCCTGCCGGAGCCTGATGACGGGCGAGTGCGACATGGCCCTGGCCGGCGGCATCCACCTCATGCTCTCCCCGGAGCAGGTCATCCAGACATGCAGGATGCGGGCCCTCTCGCCGGACGGCCGTTGCAAGACCTTCGGGTTCGGCGTGATCGGGGAGAATCCCACAGAGGAGAACCCCTACGGAGAGAAGGGGAACGGGATTGTCAATCATTTCGGCATGGATCATGAGAGGGACCACATCATCTATGTGAGCAGCCTGTCAAAGGCCTATTCCTCCCATGTAAATCAAGTTTGTGAGTTTGTGAGTTTAATGAGTTTGTGAGTTGTTTCTGTAGGGTTCGGGTTTGTTTGTTTCCGTCATGTTGATGTTTGCCATTTTTGTGTGTCGATTGTTGA
>JAOZRQ010000386.1 GCA_029940115.1 Desulfobacterales bacterium | reverse complement strand
GTGGGGGGGTTCGGATTTGGCAATCCGAACCGAGCATGAGGGGAGGTTCTGCTCCCGGCGGATTGCCAAATCCGGCGGTGGGCGATTTGGATTTGGCAATCCGAACCGAGCGCGGCTGTGGGAACCGATGTAAAACCGGTGAGAGCTGACAACAACTGACAACAAGCAACAAACAATGGACAACAAACAACGGACAACAGACAATGATCAAGGAATCAATTCAGAAGGTCATCAGAAGAGAAGATTTGTCTGAGCAGGAAATGGAACAGACCATGGAGGAGGTGATTGACGGAAGGGCCGCGGCTTCCCAAGTCAGTTCATTTGTGACCGCGCTGAGGATGAAGGGGGAGACCGTTGAGGAGATCACCGGCGCGGCCAAGGCATTGCGCTCAAGGGTCCCGAAACTCAACATTCGGTGCCCTGGTTCAGCCCCTTCGATCCCGCTGCTCAACCTGGACCGGGACGATATCAATGTGGAAGGGGAGACCATCTTGGAGACCAGTTCCGGCAGGGAAAACGGCACCAGCACCTTCAATGTCTCCACCGCCACCGCGCTTGTGGCTGCCGGGGGCGGCGTGAAGATCGCCAGACATGGGAACCGGGCCACCTCCATGTACTTCGGGGCCTCGGACGTGCTGGAAAACTTGGGCGTGAACCTCGACCTCTCCTTTTCGGATGTGGAGAGATGCATCAAGGAGACAGGCATCGGCTTCCTGTTTGCGCCGTTGCACCATGGCCCCATGCGATATGTGGCCGCGATCAGGGAGGATATGGGCATTCGCACCATCTTCAATCTGATCGGCCCCTTGGCAAATCCTGCCGCGGCCGCGGCATACATGCTGGGGGTGTATGATCCGTCCCTGACTGAGAAGATGGTCCAGGTGCTCATCCGGCTCGGGGCCAAAGACGCCTTTGTGGTCTGCGGCGAGGGGACCTTTGACGAGATCAGCGTATGTGGCCCCACCCGGATATCCCGACTGATCAACGACCAAGTGGAGACGCATGTCATCGAGCCGGAAGAGTATGGGTTCAGGAGGGCGGACCGCGACGAGATTCGGGGGGGAAACGCCCGGGAGAATGCCCGAATCATACGGGATGTTCTCAATGGGCAGACCGGACCCAGAAGGGACACAGTGATGCTGAACGCGGCCGCAGCCTTTGTCACAGCAGGACTCGACATAGACTTGAGGGACGGCATCAGACGAGCCGCGGAAGTCATTGATTCCGGCAGGGCCAGAGAGAAACTCGACGCGCTGATCCAGTTCACAGATCAATGTGTCCCTTTTGTGCGGAAGGAACTGAATTGATGAGTTCTGGGTTCTCGGCGGGAAAAATGGTTCTCGAATGGGGAAGGATGTATCAGTCGGAACTCATGGAGATGTGGAACTCGCAGGAATTCCGGAAACTGCCCCCTCTCAGATAGACAGGTGAAGACGAGATGAGACATCCAACCATAAAATCAGTTTCGGTAATCGGGAGTTCTACGCTTCTGGTAGGTTTCTCAAATGATGAGAGACGGAAATATGACGTGTCTCCCCTGCTGGACAGGGAGATGTTTTCCGTCCTGAAAAATCCGGCGTTCTTCAAAAATGTTCGGATTGATGCGGGCGGATATGGGCTCATATGGGATGAAAGTACCGACATAAGCGAATATGAGATATGGACCAACGGCATTCCGGCAGACTGCCCGAAAAAAACAGCTTCATGCGGCGAAAGGCATTCCGGTGGGACAGACCCCAGGGCCTAGAACCCAGAATCTGGAACCAAGACCCCAGAGCCCAGTTTGGAGAGAGGATAGCATGAGTTTAAAGGAAAAGTTGCGGCAACTCAAGGGAAGGCGCATGGAGCCGGTGGTTGACTGGGAAGCTGAAAAGGAGAGATGGCTCTCCTCTGTCGGGCATCTTTTTGAGGAGGTGAGAGGGTGGCTCTCCGACTTGGCCGATGAGGGACTCCTCAAGATAACCGAAAATGAGATTTTCACCCATGAGGAGAGCATCGGAACCTATCCTGTCCCGACACTGGAGATAGACTTTGCCGGCAAATGCGCCATCTTGGAACCGATAGGGGCAAACATCACCGGATGTGACGGTCGGCTTGACTTTTTTCTGAGAGGGGAAAGTTTCAGGGGATACATGCTTCTCTTGGTGAGAGATGAGGATGAGAAGGACCATTGGCAAATGGTTGGCAGGGTTGTCAGCGAAAAGCCGCGCCTGTTCAGCAAGGAGATCATGGAAAGCAAGCTTGAAAAATGGCTCGATTTTTAGACGATCAGGGAAGAATTCCCGCACATATTGACACACAGCTTAAAAACTGCCATGACAGATATTCTGTCCTGCTGACACTGTGCAACAATGCAAAAATGAGGGCATTGTCTGACAAGTCAGACCGATTTTTGCGTGATCATGGGATAGCGATTTCTTCCAGAAGGCAGAGGGAAAAAAGCATTGAGGATTATTTTGAGGGCGTTTTTCAGCAGATCACGGATGATGCTTTCGTGGCGTTGACGGCGACATTTGAAAGGATTGTCTTTGCAAAGGCAGGGAATGCCACGGGCCTCGCGCGGAAAATTGTCAGGGAGAACTATGGCAAAAACCCGTTTGACATTGCCATCAGCTCGTTTGTGAAAGATTCCGATGACATTCACAACTTGTCCGCGGTGCATCATATGTTGCAGGGAAAAATACCGAATGATCTGTCACACGATTTGGGCAAAATCATCAGCTATCGGAACCGCGTCACCCATGGAAAGCGATTTGGCGAGGAGACAACAATCAGCTTGCAGAATGTTCTGGAAACATTGAGCAAGATTCTGAAAATAATCGGTTGAGACGTGATGCGTGGGACGTGAGACGTGATGCGTGAGACGTGATGCGTGAAACGTGAGGCGTGGAATGTGAGGCGTGAAACGTGATGCGTGGAACGTGAGGCGTGAGACGTGATGTGAACTTGAATTAAGAGTCCGCTGAAGTTTCAAGTTCCAAGTTCCAAGCTCCAAGTTTCAATTTTCAATTTTCAATTTACAGAGACTCACGACACCCTGATAAAGGCTTACACCAAAAGCTACCAGGCGATCTGCGGGAAGAAGTCGGAATGGCCCCTGCTGATCGAGTCGAGAATGGATGTGGATTATCTGAAAAAGAAGAACATTCAGATGATCCCCTCGGCCATGACCTATTCTGAAGATGAGAAATGTTTCAAGTCTGATGGCACACGGGTGGTCTATCTGAATGCGAATGCCGCGGTCAAACCGGGTGAGACGGGCATCGGCTTCCTCTTTGCGCCGTTGCACCACGGCCCCATGCGATATGTGGCCGTGATCAGGGAGGATATGGGAATTCGCACCATCTTCAATCTGATCGGCCCTTTGGCGAATCCTGCCGCGGCCGCGGCATACATGCTGGGGGTGTATGATCCGTCCCTGACTGAGAAGATGGTCCAGGTGCTCATCCGGCTCGGGGCCAAAGACGCCTTTGTGGTCTGCGGCGAGGGGACCTTTGACGAGATCAGCGTATGTGGCCCCACCCGGATATCCCGACTGATCAACGACCAAGTGGAGACGCATGTCATCGAGCCGGAAGAGTATGGGTTCAGGAGGGCGGACCGCGACGAGATCCAGGGGACAGGACCCAGAATCTGGAACCAAGACCCCAGAGCCCAGTTTGGAGTGAGGATAGCATGAGTTTAAAGGAAAAGTTGCGGCAGCTCAAGGGAAGGCGCGTGGAGCCGGTGGTTGACTGGGAAGCTGAAAGGGAGAGATGAAGGAGAACAATTTATGCTCATAAGAGTTCACATTGACAATTTCAGGTGCTTTTCAGACTTTGAGATTTCTGTCGGGCCTGCAAATCTGTTTCTTGGTCCGAATGGTACGGGCAAATCGAGCATATTTGAAGTGTTGCGGAAGATTCAGACCGTTGTGAGAGGAGACAGGAAAATCCGGGATATTTTCAGTTTGGCTGAATGTACAAGATGGCGGAAATTCCCGGTTCAGCGTTTTGAATTGGATGTCAGGGGGAATGGCGGAACATACAGATATGAAATTGCTGTCGAGCCAAAAGAGCGTATCATGCAGATCCGACATGAACGGTTGCGGTTTGACAACAAGCCGCTGATGGATTTCAAATCAGGAAATCTTCAACTCTATCGCGATGATCATTCCCGAGACAAAAATTTCCAGTTTGCGAGAGATCAGTCTGTTCTGGCGTTGCTTCCGGCAGGAGAGGACAATAAGCTGCTGACTTGGTTCAAAAAATATATGGAACAGAAGCTTGTCATCCTGAAAATCGATCCGACAGCGATGGTGTCAGATAGCAAGCAGGAAGAAAACCGGCTCTCCGAGACAATGGACAATTTTGTCTCATGGTACCGTCATATTTCCCAAGATCAGGGTAAGGTCATGGAAATTACTGGCACGCTCAAAGAGATTCTCAAAGATTTTGACAATTTCAGATTTGCAGAAGCAGGCCTCGGTCAAATCCTTGAAGCAGGCTTTTCTGACACATCCGACAACGACAGACTGATCAGATACCAGTTTCATGAGCTGTCTGACGGGCAACGTGTGCTGATCGCACTCTACACGCTCATTTATGCTGTCCGATCCCAAGGTGTCACGTTATGTATGGACGAACCTGAGAATTTCCTCGCATTGCCGGAAATTCAGCCTTGGCTGTTGACACTTGACGAGTTTTGCGACAACGGAGAGATGCAGGCCCTGCTCATCTCCCATCATCCCCAGTTGATTGATGACATGGCCGTTTCATCAGGATGCTGGTTTGAACGTCATGACGGTTCGGTGCAGGTGAGACGCATCACAGAGAATGATCAAAGCGGACTGCCGGTTTCGGAACTTGTCTCAGCAGGGTGGCTTCATGAGTAAGAATGATGCGCCATCTTCGCTTGGGAGAGCTTATGAAGAATTGCAAAGAATCAAAGGATAAGTGACCTCCACAAAGGCGCGGGTTTTCGGGATAGTTTAGAAGGTGTTTGAAAACACCTGCCTGCCCGAAACCGACACAGATAGGGGCAGGAGGGCAGGGGAGTTTTCAAACACCTTCTGGAACCAAGGACTTAGAACTCAGAACCAAGGACCCAAACTCATCATGCCTTATAAGATCGGATTTGCAGGAACAGATGGAAGAACGCTTCTCGCCGCGTGGGTGACCGCCACCGCGATTAGTGAGAATCATCAGGAATCGTTTCAGGGACTCGTCATTCGGGGAATGCCGGCCATGTCCCGGTTTGCCGAGATGATGGGATGGCCGGTGGCCTTTGTTCCCACAGCGGACAATTCCAAGGACGCGTATGCCGCGGGCATCATCAATGCATTCAAGGAAGGGACCATTGACTGTGTCGTCCCCATGCCGGAAGACCTCTTGTTCAACGGTCTCGTTGACGAGGTGGCCGCGGCCGGATTCGGAGAGAGGATTGTCGGACTGCATCGGGAAGGCTCGTTCATCGAGGGGGACAAGATCGCTTGCAAACGGCTTTGCCGTGAGTATGGCGTCCCGGTGGCGGATGAATGGCATGAGGCCGACGCGAGGGATGATGAGAGGGTGTTGGCGATATGTCTGACCTTGGTGGACAAACATGGCGGCGCGGTCCTGAAATATCCGTACAGCGCGGGCGGCAAAGGGGCCCGGGTCATTTCAAACGCTTGGGAGATCAGGGAGACTCACGACACCCTGATAAAGGATTACACCAAAAGCTACCAGGCGATCTGCGGGAAGAAGTCGGAATGGCCCCTGCTGATCGAGTCGAGAATGTCCGGGGTGGAGATCTCCTTCACCATTCTTGTGGACAAAGCCGGCCATTTCCAGATTCTGCCCACCGCAATGGACTATCCCGAGCGATTCCCCGGACCGGCTGGCAGGGACAACCCGATCACCGGCGGCATGGGGAGCATCTCGCCGCATCCGATGGAGACCCCCGAACTGATTCAGAAGGCGGCGACAGACATTGTCAGGCCATTCATCCATGCGCTGAGGGAGAAGCGCATCTTGGCCCCCTGTGTCCTGTATCCCGGATGTTTCGTATCCTTTGACGGGAACATGAGACCGACGCGGATCCGGATGAGTGAGATGAACATCCGGCCGGGGGAGCCGGAGGCCCAGCCGATCTTCCGCAGACTGAGGAACCTGGGGCCTCTGCTCAGAGCCACCGTTGAGGGGACCTTGGATCAGGTGGAGCCGGAGGTCCGGTCTGAGCAGATATCCCTCTGCGTGGCCTTGGTGACCGGACCCGGAGGCCCTCAGGGCCAGAAGGGGTATCCTTGGTCCTGTACCAAGGGGGAGAGGGTTGAGATGGATGTGGATTATCTGAAAAAGAAGAACATTCAGATGATCCCCTCGGCCATGACCTATTCTGAAGATGAGAAATGTTTCAAGTCTGATGGCACACGGGTGGTCTATCTGAATGCGAATGCCGCAGTCAAACCGGGTGAGAGAAGGGATCAGGTCGCGGAACGACTCCGGACAAGGGTGTTGGCCGCGTTTGAAAATGGGAAGGTAAGGGTGATCCCCCGTGAAAATTCGGAGGGGAACCGTCTGGATCTGCGGCGGGATGTCGGGGTTCATTTTCAGATGGCTGGGGAATTGTTCCCGAAACTTCAGGAAAAGAATTTTCCATGATTTTGTCTCTCTCAAGGATGCAAAGGTGTAAGTGCCTGATCAGAAGTTGTAAACCCCGCCCTCGCTCCCGCGGGATTGCCAAATCCGGCGGGATGACCGTTCGGGCCTGTCGGCATTCGGCACTCCAGACTGCTCCCGCCGGATTGCCAAATCCGGCGGGATGACCGTTCGGGCCTGTCGGCATTC
>JAOZRQ010000385.1 GCA_029940115.1 Desulfobacterales bacterium | reverse complement strand
CTTGATGCTTGATGCTTGAAACTTGATGCTTGATGCTTGAAACTTGATCGTCCAGTTTCCAATTTCCAAATTATGAAACTTCACGGAACTACCATACTTGTGATAAGGCACAAGGGCATGCTCGCGGTCGCGGGGGATGGCCAAGTGACGATGGCTGACCATGTCATCAAACATAAGGCCAAGAAGGTTCGGAAAATCTACAATGACAAGATTGTTGTGGGATTTGCAGGCGTCACTGCCGACGCCATGAACCTCTCTGAGCGGCTGGATGCGAAGCTGAACCGGTACAACGGCAATCTGGAACGCTCGGCTGTTGAGCTGGCAAAAGACTGGCGTACCGACAAATACCTGAGACGCTTGGACGCGGTCATGATCGCCGGGGATGAATCCCGGATATTCCTGATTTCAGGAAGCGGCGATGTGATTGAACCAGACGATGCGATCATCGGGATCGGCTCAGGCGGCGTGGTTGCCCAGGCAGCCGCAACGGCTCTTATCAAACATTCGGATTTGGACACCAAGGCGATTGTTGAAGAGTCAATGAAGATTGCGGCGTCCATATGTATATACACAAACAACGCGTTAACCATAGAAGAACTGAAGGAGAAGGATTGAGGATTGTCAATTGAAGATTGCCGACCCATCGCGCCTTCAGTCTTCAATCTTCAATCTTCAATTAAGGAATTATGAGTGATCTGAAACCATCTGAAATTGTCAAAGAACTTGACAAATATATCATCGGACAGGACAAGGCCAAGCGTTCCGTGGCCATTGCGCTGCGAAACCGCTGGCGGCGGCAACAGGTTCCTGAAGAACTCAAGGATGAGATCGCGCCAAAAAACATCATCCTTATCGGACCCACCGGCGTGGGCAAAACCGAAATCTCAAGGCGTCTGTCCAAGCTGACGGATTCCCCGTTCACCAAGGTCGAGGCATCCAAGTTCACCGAAGTGGGATATGTGGGCAGGGATGTGGAGTCAATGGTCCGGGACCTTCTGGAGCTGACGGTGAACACCCTGAAAGTAAGGGAACAGGAATCTGTCCAGGAAAAGGCCGTGCAGATTTCCGAAGAGCGGATGCTTGATCTTCTGCTCCCGGAACCGAAAGTTCAGCAACAGGAAAGCTTGGACGACCCGCACATCGAGATTGTCGGGAAGAGTGAAAAGACCTCTTCCACAAGGGAAAAGTTGCGCGGGATGCTCCGCGATGGAAAACTGGACGACCGCTATGTGGATCTGGATGTGTCGGAGCGGAACATGCCGATGATCGAAATCTTTTCCAATGTCGGCATGGAGGAGATGGGCATCAACTTCAAGGACATGTTCAGCAACATCATGCCGAAGAACACAAAGCGGCGGAAGGTGAAGGTCTCTGAGGCGATGGACATCCTGATCCAAGAGGAGGCCCAAAACCTTGTGGATATGGACAAGGTCATCAGCCAAGCCATTGAAAAGGTTGAACAGTCCGGGATCATCTTTCTGGATGAGATTGACAAGATTGCCGGGGGAAATGGCCACGGGCCCGATGTCTCCCGGGAAGGGGTCCAGCGGGATCTCCTCCCGATTGTGGAAGGCTCCACCGTCACCACCAAATACGGCCCTGTGAAGACCGATCACATCCTTTTCATCGCCTCGGGCGCGTTTCACACCATCAAGCCGTCGGACCTGATCCCGGAACTCCAAGGCCGCTTTCCAATCCGGGTGGAACTTGATTCCCTTGGAAAGGAGGAGTTTGTCAGGATTCTGACCGAACCGAAAAACGCCCTCCTCCTCCAGTACAAAGAGCTGTTAAAGACGGAGGGGATTGAGACGACCTTCAAGGATGACTCGATCACGAAGATCGCGGGCATTGCCGAGGAAGTGAACAATCTGACTGAGAACATCGGGGCCAGAAGACTCCATACGCTCATGGAGTGCCTGCTTGAGGACATCCTCTTCGAAGCGCCGGACATGACAGAAAAGCAGGTCGTGATTGATGGGAAATATGTGGATGACAAATTGAAGGACATTAAGAGCAATGAGGACCTCAGTCGGTATATCCTCTAATAAGGAGGCGTGAAACGTGATGCGTGAATTCGCACTTCACGTTCATGTTTCAGAAACGGGAAAGTTCCTAGTGAAATCTGAAAGCCGGGTTTGAAAAAGCCCGGTTTTTTGAAATTCTCACAAGGAGCATTGCAAAGATGGAAAATATGGAGATCAATACAATACATACAGAAGATTGCATTCACTTCATGGAGAAAATGAAGAATGAAAATGTGGATTTGGTGGTGGCAGATCCGCCTTACAATTTAAAAAAGAACTTTGGCAACAAGAGTGACCATTGGGACACAGTCAATGATTGACTGAACTGGTCTGAAAAGTGGATTGATGGAACGATAAGCGTTCTGAAACCGACAGGACCCATCTTTATTTTCGGCATTCATCATTATATATGCCATATTCAAGTGTATCTTTATAAGAGACAAATGAAATACAGGAGACAGTTCATCTGGTATTATGAAAACGGATTTTCAACATATCAAAATGTCCCCGCGGCACATTATGAACCAATCTTATGGTTTTCCAAATCTGATGTTTATACCTATCATACGATACGAGAACCTTATAAAAGCAAAGACCGACTGAAACATAAGATAATCAAAAACGGCAAGGTTTGGAAACCCAATCCCGAAGGGGAGATGTTTGGAAAATACCTACGCTAGCGGGAAGAAGATTTAAGGATGGAATTCCTTTTCAAGAATACTGTGGGCGCAATTGATGACATCGCAGTGAAGGAATTTTGGTTGAATTATCTGATCCGGAGAGAAGAGTTGAAGGCCATAAATGATAAACCTCTCTATTCGCCATTCAAAGAATGGGTTGAGGATTTGAACTTTGATTTGAGAGAAAAATTAAAGGAAGAAGTGGAGCTTTTTGGTTGCATTTATGACTTGGTAAAGCCTCAAAAGTAGCCTCACTGTTTCTTTTATTCTTGATCATCAAGTTTTTTGAGCGATGGGCGATGGGGAAAACACCCTTGGCGGCCCCGACAGCCATGACCGATGGCCCATAGCCCATCATCATTTTGAGCGACGGGCGATGGGGGGAAACACCCATGGCGGCCCCGACAGCCATGGCCGATGGCCCATAGCCCATCATCAAAAACTTGATCATCGAGTTATTGCAGCTCTGCTGAGTGTTGGAGAAATCATAGATATGAGCCATTCCATCTTAGACACCATCGGCAACACCCCCTTGGTTGAAATCAAGAGACTCAACCCAAACCCCAAGGTGAGGATTCTGGCAAAGCTGGAATATCTGAACCCGGGGGGATCCATCAAGGACCGGCCGGCCCTGTACATGATCGAGGCTGGGGAACGGTCCGGGGAACTGACCCCGGACAAGACCGTGATCGAGGCCACCAGCGGAAACACCGGCATCGGCCTCGCGCTGGTCTGCGCGGTCAAGGGGTACCAGTTGCTGCTGGCCATGTCCGAGGCCGCGAGTGTGGAGCGGCAGAAAATTCTGAAGGCCCGGGGCGCGGACATTCTGCTGACCCCCGGACGCTTGGGCACGGACGGGGCCATCGAGGAGGTCTATCGCTTGGCCAGGGAAAACCCGGGGGCCTATTTCATCACCGACCAGTTCAACAATGACGCCAACTGGCAGGCCCATTATCACGGAACCGCCAAAGAGATCTGGGAACAGACTGGCGGGCAGGTCTCCCTCCTCGTCGCGACCATGGGCACCACCGGCACGTTGATGGGGCTTTCAAGGGGGCTGAAGGAATACCATCCGGACATTCAGATCGTCGGCGTGGAACCGTATCTGGGCCACAAGATCCAGGGACTGAAGAATCTGAAGGAGGCCTACTGCCCTGAGATTTTTGAGAAGAGACACCTCGACAAGAAGGTGAACATTGATGACGAGGAGGCCTTTGAGATGACCCGGCGTCTATCAAGGGAGGAGGGCCTCTTTGTCGGCATGAGCAGCGGCGCGGCCTTGGCGATTGCCGAGAAGGAGGCCCGGGAGATGACTCAGGGGACCATCGTGGTGATATTCCCGGACAGCGGGGAACGCTACCTGAGCACCCCCTTGTTCACCGTGCGGGAAAAGATTGACCTGAAACTGTTCAACACCCTCAGCCGGACCAAGGAGCCATTTGAGCCGATGGTGCCGGGCAAGGCATCGGTCTATACCTGCGGCCCCACCGCCCACGCGAGCCTGCACCCAGGGGAATGCCGGCGGTTTGTCTTTGCCGATCTCCTCTGTCGTTACCTGGAATATCGGGGATGTGCGGTGACCCATGTCCTCAACATCACGGACTTGGATGACAAGACCATCAGCGGTTCCGAAAACGCGGGCATGGAACTCTCCAAATTTACCGAAGCGCACATCCAAGCCTTTAAGAAAGACATGGACCTGTTGGGAATAAAGCCCGCGGCAAAGTATCCCAAGGCAAGTGAGCATGTTGCGGATATGGTCTCTTTGGCCAAACGGCTGGTGAAGAAAGGATTTGCTTATGAGAAGCTTCGATCCCTCTATTTTGACATCTCCCGATTTCCCGAATACGGAAATCTGTCCGGAATAGACTTGGAGAAGATCAGGCTCGGTGCGACCGTTGACTTGGACGAATATGAAAAGGAGAACCCCCGGGATTTCACCCTGTTCAAAAGAACCCGGCTGTCGGAACTGAAACGAGGGATATATGTCCAGACCGACTGGGGCAACATGCGACCCTCATGGCACATTCAGGGCGCGGCCATGGCCATGAAACATTTGGGGGAGAGCTTTGACATTCACACGAGTTCCTTGCAACTGATCTTTCCCCACAATGAAAATGAGATTGCGATTGCCACCGCCCTGACCGGAAAGCCCTTGGCCAAATGTTGGCTCCACTGCGACCGGGTTCTGGTGAACGGCAAAAAGGTGGATGAGGATGTACACCTGACGCTCCAGAATCTCACAGAGGGAGGATATGCCGGCAGGGAGATCCGCTACTGGCTCCTCTCCAGCCATTATCGAAAACCACTTGCATTTTCCACGGAAAGATTGGATTATGCCGTGAGGTCACTGAAAAGGCTGGACACCTGTCTCCATATGCTGGAAGATATTCGAAACTCGACACTTGATGTTCAGAATGACGCGTATCCAGAATTGGATCAGCTCCTGTATGACATCAGACAAGGGGTTGTCCAAGCCATGGATGACGACCTGAACATCTCGGCTGCCTTGGCCTCCCTGTTCAGGCATGTCAGAAAGCTGAACCTTCTGATGTCGGAAAGGCGGATCAGCTCGGATGCCGCTGGAAAGATATCGGATGAGTTCCAGAACATTGATTCGATCCTGAATATATTCGATTTCAAGGAGACAGCTTTGGATCCTGAGATTCAGGAGATGACAAAGAAGAGAGAACAGGCCAGGGCAAAGAGAGACTGGGACCTTGCGGATAGGATTCGCGAGGAACTGCTCTCCCGCGGGGTTGACATAAGAGACCAAAAATTGATGTTTGATACTTGATGCTTGATGTCCCCGCCGGGGTTGACCAAAAACTGTGATGAGTGATGCGTGAGGCGTGAGGCGTGAGGCAATTTTCGATGTCGGACAGAGGCGGCCCTTAACCCTTAACTCCTTAACCCTTAACCCTTAACCCATAACCCTTAACCCCTTAACCCTTTGAAGTCGACATGAAACCAATATATTTTCCATTTACATATGTTCCCGACCCGGTCGCGGAAGCACTCGGGGCATGTTTCAGAAATACGGGGGTGTATCAGCCTTCCGCTCAGAAGGCCCCTGAAAACATGCAGAGATGGGTCCAAGCCGGTCTCCTTGACATCCGTGTGCCCGTCTGCGGTGAAGAGGAGAAACTCGACACCATCATAAAGGATTACAGAAAATGGGCCGACCTTCACCAAGGAGGGATGGCTTTCTTCAAAACCCAGAGAGACAAAATCCCCTTTTTCGATGATGAAATGTCTGTGTGGCAGATCCGGTCCAACATTCGGGGAAACCCGAAATATGAAACTCAATCCCCGATACTTGTCCCCGACGTTTTTTGTCGGGGAAAAAATGTTGAGAACAAGTCCGAAATGCCGGATCAACTTTTCAATGTCAGAATATTCCTCAGCATGGCTCAGGATTTTGACATGCAACAATCGGAATTGACCGACGATCTGGCCTCTTTTGAAAAGATGGAGCAGAATCTGATGAAGAGCCTGAAAGGGGAGGATTCTGAAATACCGGTTTCCAGTTTTCGATTTCAGAGAGAAGACGTGGGACATCATATGACAGCCGGACGGATCAGTGCCTGGGGCCATCTGATGCGGCATGATCCGGAAGGGTCCGCTCTGTTCGTCACCCGTAGCCGGGCGGTATTTGAAGAACTGGCGGACAAAGTGCCTGAGACGGAAAAGGTGTTTCATTCGGAGGCCATGCCGGCCCGTAACGATGAAAACACCGCTTCTTGGCAGGAGGGTCTCATGGAACATTTGAACAGGCTTGCTGAAAATACTTGGGCCGGATCAGCAACGCCCCATCTCCCTGAAACACCGGTGAACAATGAATCCGAAAGGAAGGTTTCATTGACCATTCACCTTGTCCCAGAGGAAACACCGGAAGCCCTCTTCAGTCGCTGGATGACATATGAATCCCCCAGAAATGCCGATGGAAGGATGAAATATAAAAATACTCTGCTCGGATTGATTGAATTTTGATATTTCATCATCCCATGAGAATTTTCAGAGGAGTGCTGAAATGAGCCCTTAGGCGACATTTTAGCGCCCGCTGAAATGCTGAAATGTCGCCTGGGGGCTCATTTCAGCACTCCC
>JAOZRQ010000858.1 GCA_029940115.1 Desulfobacterales bacterium | reverse complement strand
CAAATTTTGCGGGGCCAAAAGTCGGGCAGGAAACAATGGCTGAAAACGGCATTTTTAGACGGCCCAGGTGGAGACCCTGATCATGCTGCTGACAGAGAAGGGAGCCGAACTTCTGGAGCGTAAGAGGGAGACTGAGTCGGGAAAAGTGAAACTGCTAACCAAGGACGAAGTTTTCGATGTATAAAGACGAACTCAAGTTTCGCACCCCTATGTGAGCCCATTTTCCAAGGGTTTCAGGAGATGGTCGACCTCGAAAACCCACTTTTTGGGCAATGTGAGATCAGGCACTTGCACCCCATCATGACCAAAAATTGAGTCAGACGGACCAGAAACTGACTTGACCATCTGTATTCACTCAAAAATTTGGGTGCGAAACTTGAGGACGAATATCATCCGAAGGTGAAAAAACTTGATGATGATAGCTGCCTTCAGCATCGAAGTGATCAAATGATTAACAAAGGAGGTTTTGAAATAATGGGCGTCACAATTCATTATCGTGGAAAATTGGCTGATACAGGACGGATTGAAACAATTTCTGACGAATTGATTCATGTTGCGGAAAAAATGAACTGGGAGTGGACTTCCCTTGATGAAGATTGGGACAAACCGGCAACCGCAACATTTGCCACGAAGTTCGTGGATGAAAGGGCCATCGTGCAAATCGAAGGTCATCTTCCGTTAAAAGGCGTATCTCTAACTCCCAAGGGGGCCGACTCCCTGGATTTTTTCTTTGATCCCGAAGGCAACCTGCGCTCTCCTCTGGAGCTGACATTGATCATGGAGGGAACACTGAAGCCGGAAGACGCATGGCTCTTTACAAAGACACAGTTCTCTTCTCCTGAAACGCATATCCGGATTGTGGGCCTGCTGAGATATCTCAGAGAGCATCACATCCCTGATCTGGAAGTTCACGATGAGGGGGAATACTGGGAAACCGGCAGTTTTGAGACGCTTAAAGCAAAAATGGACTTCATTGCCGGGAAGATGGACGAGATTTCAGATCAACTCTCACGCGTCAGCAGAGGGCATATTTCCGAATTTTCCGCAGAAGAAGTGGCTTCCATGATTGAGGGGCTGATCCGTGAAAAGATAGAACCGGATGATGTTCAGTTCATAACCTAAATTGAGCGATTCTAAGGCAAAGCCCCTTAAAGGATTCAGCGGTGTTTTGGAAATTGTCAGTTCCCATCAGACGGATACCCACAGGGCTGTATATGCGATAAAGTTGGGGGAGAACATTTATATGCTCCACACATTCAAGAAAAAATCCAAAAAAGGCATAAAAACACCTCGGCCGGACATGGAAATCATCAGAAGACGGCTCAAAGACGCACATATGCTTGCCAAGGAGGAGGCAGATGAAAGATGACATCAGATTCAAAAAGGGTTCGGACAACATCTTCAAGGATCTGGGTCTGAAGAATCCGGGGGAGAGGCTTGCAAAGGCCAGGGCGGCCGAAAGTTCGGTCGGGATGGCGGAGCTGATGAATAAGATCACTGAAGATTCGGATCGGCAGGCCCAGGATGTTGAACAGATCGACAGGGCTGTCGCACAGACAAACGAGATGACCCAGCAGAACGCAGCCACTGCCGAGGAGTCTGCCACCTCGTCTGAAGAAATGAACACTCAGGCTTTCGAGATGAAGGGTTTTGCAGAGATGTTGACAACCATGGTGGAGGGAACCGGAAAACGAAAGTATTCAGAGCATCGGTGCCGCCTCAGAGCAGACTGCCATCGGCGCATCGCAAACCAGTGAGTCGTCAGAAGAGCTGGCTGAAATGGCTTCAAGGCTTGCTCAGATTGTGAGCAGGTTCAAACTTGATGCCTGATGCGGCATCGGGCCGCTCAGATTTC
>JAOZRQ010000384.1 GCA_029940115.1 Desulfobacterales bacterium | reverse complement strand
GCGAGACCGCCTGAAGGCGGAACTACAAACTGAACCACCTTTCAGGCAAAATGAAGGATGCCTTTTTTTAAGTCCAAAGTTTGAGGACCAGATAACATCCCCGCCGCGCTCGGTTCGGACCTGTCCCCGACAAAAGACGTTGGGGACAGGAGCGGGGTTCACAGTTCCTATAAGGTGTTTGAAAACACCTGCTACCCCTCTGCCCAAGCCCAGTTTCGGGCAAGGGAGTTTTCAAACACCTTCCAAAGATGAAAGGTCATGCGTGAGATGGCAGACATGAGGAACATATCGGATATTGTCTCAGGCACACCGCTATTTGGCGGGCTTCCTGAAAGCCAAGTTGGGGAAATCGCACAAATTGTTCTTGAAAGGCCGTTCAAAAAGGGTGAGATCATTTTTTCAGAGGGGGATGAGGGGAACGGCTTCTTTGTCGTGGCTGACGGGAAGGTGAAGATATTCAAGGTCTCACCGGAGGGGAAGGAGCAGATCCTCCATATTTTCGGCTCGGGCCAGCCTTTCGGCGAGGTGCCGGTCTTCAGCGGGGCCTCCTTTCCGGCAAACGCGGAAGCCATCGCTGACACCCGTCTTCTCTTCTTTCCCAGAGCCGCGTTTGTCGGCCTGATCACCAGGAACCCCTCTCTGGCCCTGAACATGCTGGCGGTCCTGTCGTTTCGGCTTCGTCAGTTCACGGTTCAGATCGAACATCTCTCTCTGAGGGAAGTTCCCGCCCGGGTGGCCGCGTATCTGATCCATCTTGCGGATGAGCAGGGAAGGAGGGATTTTGTCCGCCTGAACATTTCAAAGGGTCAATTGGCAAGCCTCCTGGGGACCATCCCGGAAACCCTGTCCCGCACATTTGCAAAGATGACGGGGCAGGGACTGATCGAAGTGGACGGGTCTCTGATCAGATTCCTTGACCGTCAGGGGTTGGAATGCTTGGCGAATATCCGACAGGAAGAGTTTCTCCGATGAGGAAAGCGGAATTATCTATCCTTTGAAAGCACCGTAAACCGCCGCTCCAGCCGTTCCCCAGGTTCATCCACCAAGGTCAGGGTGTGCCTGCCTGGTTCGGGTGCGACTTCGACTTGATGGATATCTCTGCTTTCACCGATATATTCATCATCGAGATGCCAGAAGATGGTGGTCTCCGGGAGTCTGTGCGCGGCTTCAAGCACGGTCCTTCCCCGCCGGCCGTCCAGTTCCACCGGCACATAGATCTGGCCGCTCTTTCCCGGATAGATCAGAGAGAGGGAGGCCGCGTCGGATCCGGTCAGGGACTCAAGGCAGTCGGGCCGGTACCGGGGAAGGGGCCGATAATCGGAATGTTTTCGCTTGTAATACCATTCCATGGCCGGCGGCAGCACAAACCACCTCACGGGTCTGATGGCAAAGACGCGTTCGCATTCGCCATGCACCCGCCACCCGAGCCCGGCATCGCAATGGATGATCCGGCAATATGGACAGGGGGCTGATCGCAGACCCGGCCGCGTCATCCACACCGTCTTGTTTTCCGCACAATGGGGGCCGGCCCGATAACCGCTCTTGGCACAAACCTCGGCAGCCACAAGATCGGCTTCGGGCCTGTCAAACCAGCCCCGGATGTCGAGAAGGCCGAAGAGTTCGAAAAGGATGGGTGCCGCGGCGGTGATGCCGGTGAGACCAGGTCTTCCCTCGCCGTCGGCGTTTCCCACCCAGACCCCCACGGCATATCTCGGGGTTACGCCAACGGCCCATGCGTCTCTCAAGCCGTAGCTGGTTCCGGTCTTCCATGCGATCTTCCGGGACGATCCGAAATCCCGCCACGCGCTCTCCTCACCCGGGCGGACCACCTCAAGCATCGCCTCAAGTGCAAGCCAACAGGAACCGGCACTCAGGGGATCATCAACCGAAGAGTTCTTCCTGACATTTTTTGTCGGGGATCGGGCAGGATTCTCATCATCACGTCGGGAACCGCTGAGATGGCGAGGCGGGAAAAAGGCCGGCCCCTCCGCTCCGACGCGGTGAAAATGGTTCACCCGCCGGGCCATCCCCGCATAGATGCCGGTGATCTCCCCCAGCGTCCCCTCCGCGCCCCCGAGAATGAGCGAAAGCCCGTAATCCGCGGCTGGCCGGTGGAGCGTAGTCATCCCGAGCCGCTTGAGCAACGCATGGAAGCGGTCCACGCTGTAGGAGCGGAGCATTCGCACCGCGGGGACATTCAGGGAACGCGCCAAGGCCAAGTATGCCGGCACGGCCCCCTGATAGGTTCTGGAATAATTCTCAGGCGCAAATCCGCCCATGCGGGTGGGGATGTCGGGAACCAGCTGGGTGGGAAGCAACTCCCCGGCCTCGGTCATGCCGGCGTAGAGGAGCGGTTTCAGGATGCTTCCGGTGCTTCGCGGAGAGGTGATGATATCGGTATAGTTTCCATGGTCGATATCGTCGAACTCGGGTATGTTCCCCACATAGGCGAGCACATTCCCGGTCTCCACGTCAAGGATCAGGGCCGCGGCGTTGTGGATGCCGTTCCCGGCAAGACTGCGGTGATGCCAGTTGATGATTCCCGTTGCCCGCACTTGGATATCCCTGCGGAGCGTTGTCCGGATGCGGTGGGCCTCAGATTCGGGATACTGAATCTCGGAAGGATTTCCCTCACCAAGAGACGCAGCCGCCTTGCGTATCCTCGCGAGCAGATGCGGCGCCAGCATCGGGATCGGATGGGGTTTCGGCGGAAGCGGCTCCGGTTTTGCCAGCTGGCAGGAGAGCGGGTCAATGATGCCGCGGGTACGCATCCTGTCGAGAAGCATGTCCCGTTTCTCCCGGAGTCGCCTCCGATTTTTCCCGGGATGGATCAGGCCGGGCGCGTTCGGCAGGACCGCGAGCATGGCGGTTTCCGCCCAGGAGAGTCTCTCCGGCCCCCTGCCGAAATATCTCCATGCCGCCGCCTGAAGCCCCACCACATTGCCGCCAAAGGGGCCGTGGGATGCGTATAGGGCCAATATCTCCTTCTTGCTCAAGGAGAGTTCCAAGCGCAATGCCATGACCATCTCGATGAGCTTTTCCGGAAACGTCCGGGGCTGTCCCTTGCGCGAGAGCCGGATCACCTGCATGGTGATGGTGCTCGCGCCGCTGGCGATGCGTCCCTTCCGGACATTCAGCCAGACCGCCCGTGCCACAGCAAGAGGATCCACCCCGGGGTGGGAGAAAAAGCGGCGATCCTCAAAACAGGTGATGGCTTGGACAAATTTTTCCGGGAGCTCCGCATCTGGCGGAAAACGCCACTGGTCATCCGAGGCAATGGACGCGCCCAAGAGCTTTCCATCCCGATCCAAGATGACGGCAGAGAAGGGCTCGTCAAAAAGCGGATCCGGCAGGGCGTTCCAGAACAGGATCAGCGCCGGAAAAAGGACCAGCAAAAAGATGATCCCCGCCATCCGAATTTTTTTGTGGTCTGTGATGATTCTCTTTATGGATGCCAAAATCATACCTCAACCTGATGCGTGAAACGTGACTGGTTCTAACGGATTTGTGGCCATTTTTTTTAACGCAGAGGGCGGTCGAGAATGCCGATGAAATCAATCTCCTCATTTAAGCCCATACAAACGAGCTTCAACAGACTGTCTCAGAAAAAAATCATCTGAACATGTCGCTCACCATGAGATCTGCCATCTTTATAAATCAGGACGAGGATGAGATCAACAACAAACATCAAAACCGGAGTGCGAAAATGGAGCGATTTTTCGCAAACTCAGTCAGAAATGCGGCGGGAAAGAAACCCGGCTTTTTTCGGCAAAAGACAAAAGCCGAGTTTCTTTGAGAAAGATGTCGTGGGAATCGTTTTTTTTGCATCTTACATGACAATAGTTTGGACAGTTTTTGAAAATTGAAGGGTCAGAAAATGTAACCTGTTGAAATCAGAGGATTTGATTTTTTAAAGCCGAAAGTAAATATTCGGTAAACCTCGCTCCCGCCGGATTGCCAAATCCGGCGGGATGACCGTTCGGGCCTGTCGGCATTCGGCACTCCAGACTGCTCCCGCCGGATTGCCAAATCCGGCGGGATGGGGTTCGGATTTGTCAATCCGAACCGAGCGTGAGGGCGAGAAACCCGGCTTTTTTCCAGACAGGCCGATCTCCCGACCGCAAGAAAAAGCCGGGTTCAATCATTTTTTTGTCCTGTACACAGTTCCTGCATATTAGAATAAGTAAGTAAGGATGGCTTCGGTTTCTCTGTTCTCAAAAAAAATGGCAGGATGTGTAAAAAAATTTTCTTTCCTGCGTATATATTATATATTAGATAAGTAAGGATGGCTTTGATCTCAAAAAAAAATGAAAAAAATGTCCAAGATGATCGGGTTTGGGCATTGATGACAGATAAAGGGATGGAAGCTTCGGTCTCCAAGCTGGCCCCTGTAGTTCTGGGCAGTCCGAATCGGAGCGAGCCAGAAACTTGACCCTTAACCCTCAACCCTTTCTAAAGGTGCAATTATGAACTGTCTGACTGTTGTGATTCCCTGTTTCAATGAGGAAAATACGCTGGAGGCCTGTGTGGCACGGGTTCTTGCGATTGCGGATGAATTTTTGTCCTTGGAGATCATCATCGTGGATGACTGCTCCCGGGATCGCACCCCGGAGATTGCCGCCGGCCTCGCACTCAGGCATCCGGAGATAACGCTTCTGACACACGGGAGGAACCGGGGAAAGGGGGCGGCCCTGCGGACCGGATTTCAGAGGGCGACCGGAAAGTTCGTCACCATACAGGATGCGGACCTTGAATACGATCCGGCAGACCTGAAAAGGCTTCTGACGCCTCTGATGAACGGTGAGGCCGACGTGGTCCTCGGATCAAGGTTTTTATGTCCTGAGCCTGAGCCTTATGGTGTCCCGTATCTCCGGACATACTTGGCAAACCGGTTCCTCACCTTTGTGTCGAACATGTTCACGGGTCTGAGTCTGACGGACATGGAGACATGCTACAAAGTCTTTGCCAGGGAGGTGATTCAGGGCATCCGGACTGAGGAGGACCGTTTCGGGTTTGAGCCGGAGATCGTGGCAAAAGTCGCTCATGAGGGGCTCAGGGTCTCCGAGATGGCGATATCCTACCGCGGGCGCACATACCAAGACGGGAAGAAGATCGGGATGAAGGACGGGATCAGAGCCTTGTACAGCATTTTCCGATACAATGTTTTCCACGGTTCTCCCAAGGCTTCGGATTGCCAAGTGTCCCTTGAGGAGTCAGAAGTGAGGGCTTGAAGAGTGCGGATTGGCACGGGGTCGGACCGACCCTCCCCATGAAAGATGCCCTCTAATCTTTCAATTTCTTTCTGACAATCTTTGCAAACAAGAAAAGAGAGACCGCCAAGAAAAGGATGATGACAATGGTGAGCTGGGTCTCAAGTTTTGAGGCCAGATGGGGGTCTTCCTTGACAATTTCGATGTTCCTGTCACAGTCAACCCTCCACATGTATCCGGGTATTTTCGGGTACCTCACTTCCGCATCAAAACAATTTGCATTGGCGCTGACTATATCAATTTCCAGCGAGCCCGGATCGAAATTTCTCAGGTCAGACAAGTTGGTGGTGTAGGTGTTGCGAAACAGATTATGGGATTTCTGGTGCTTTGCCAGTTGATCCGCCTTGATTCTGACATACCATCCATAACCTACTCCCATGATGCCCGCATCCCAGAGGAACTCATGCCTTGACGGTTCTCTTTGAATCTCCTTGGCCCATCGAAACGCTTCCTCAACTTGGTGATTCAGCACGAATTCCTCTTGGGGAGCCGATCTGCCGTAAATGACGCACTTGGCCGGAGCCATGAGTTCCACCCGTTTCCATTTTCCGCCATTCGGCTTCGGATCCACGAAGACCGTTCCTTCCGCCACTATGACGGAAACCTTCTCCTCCCGCCCGTGATGGGGCTCCATAGCGACAATGAATTCCGTTCCCTTTGTGCCCGCCTTCACATATTTCGTTTTCACGGCAAATGAATATTTCCTGGTGTTTACATATACCTTTGCACGGCCGGATTTGGTATGTATGCCGGATTCTGAAATTTCGATTTCACTATCTTCGTCAAGTATCAGTTTCACATCCTTCATGACGAATCCGTCTGTTGTCACATGAATCCTTCTTATGCTGATCTCCAATTTTGTGTCACTGGAATTTCTGACAATATCGCCGTCTTTCATGTTCATGCCGACTTTTGCAGCGAATTCTTTGTCGTCACGAAGGAGATCAAATGTCTTGTCATCAGGAACAATTTTTCCAAGCTTCACGGAAGTGAACAAGGCTGGTTCCCTTTTCAGAATTTCATATGCAACAACCGTGAGCAGATACCCAACCGACAGCAGCAGAAAGAGTATGGAAAAGTATTTGTCTTTCATGTCAAAAGACAGGGTTAAGGGTTAAGGGGTTAAGGGTTAAGGTTCGTTTGTTTGCTGCCGTGGGTTCGGGTGTGTTTGTTGCCGTCATGTTGGTGTCTGCCATTTTTTGTTGTCGATTGTTGGATGTGGCGAAAACTTTTGTCCGGCTTTTTGGCGGGAAACTTTTGTCCCATGCCTTTCAACCTCGATGACTGAGCAGCCCTTCTTGCGTCTCATTCCCTTCAGCATCAGGGAAAACCTGGAATGTCAAAAAAATGTCGCTTTCAGGGCACCGATTCAAGCGTGAGAGAGCTCAACAAAAGGAGTGCAAGAAGGGCGGTCCCATTGCCCTTCAACCTCCACAATTTGAGACTCATTGCCTTTCAACCTCGATGACTGAGCAGCCCTTCTTGCGTCTCATTCCCTTCGGTATCAGGAAAAACCTGGAATGTCAAACAAAGTGTTGTTTCCTCGCATTCGAACCGCGGATCAG
>JAOZRQ010000383.1 GCA_029940115.1 Desulfobacterales bacterium | reverse complement strand
CTGCAAGTTTGGCACTCCGGACAGTCTTTCTGCCAAACTGCAAGTTTGGCACTCCGGACAGTCTTTCTGCCAAACTGCAAGTTTGGCACTCCAGACAGGGCTACAGATCCCAGTTGAAGATGCAATCCTGTTCCCGACAATGCTCAAAGAACGCCTTGAAGCACTGATTTGCCTGCAAGCCTTTTTCGGTATGGGGGATGGCTGAGAAGAATGCCACGCTTCCCACGACGATCAGCTTGCGCCTTGCCCGGGTGATGGCCACATTGAAGCGGTTCGGGTGGTTCAGAAATTCACTCATCATATAATCCGGATCCGAGCTGGTGAAGCCGAACAGGATCACATCCCTTTCGGCCCCCTGTACCCGTTCCACCGTGTCAATCAATGGCAAAACCGGCAATGGCAAAACCGGAGATCGCAGCAGATCTCTCAGGCGTCCGGTCATCGCATTGTTCTGGGCCCGGTGCGGGGAGATGAGCGCGAGTTGATCAGGTTCCAAGCGAAGCCTGACGTTTTTTGCCATGGATCGGGTCATCAGGCGGTACGCGAGTTGAGTCATGATCTCAACTTCGGTTTCGGATTCCTGGTGACACCCGTGGTGATCCGCCAACACCAGCACCACAGGCTTCTCCGGATCAAGAATCTGATCCATTCGATCCTCCCCGACTGGGCCGCTCAGAACAAGGCGGGAATCGGCATTCTCCCGGGCAGGCCGGAGGTCACCATCATACCACATCCGGCTGGGAAACTCGCAAAGCTCGCGGTTCATCCGGTACGTCCGATCTAGGCGGACGCACTGGGCTGGCCCGTAAAGTGTCATCAGCAACTCAAGCACGGATTGCCGAACATCCACCGCGCCATCTTCCCCCTCGTAATCCCCGAGCACAATCGGTGGCAGTTGCCTCACGTCTCCAAGAAAGAGAAGATTCCCTTTTCCGTAAATCAGACTGAGCAGGGCTTGTGGCACAAGGATCTGAGATGCCTCATCAAAAATGACCCAGTCGAACATCCGGGGAAAGGTCCCGTCACGGCTGTGGAAGAGTCCGTAAAGCCCGTATCCGGTCGCGCCCAGAATCAGATAAGGTGTGCCCAGAATCTCCTGTGCATCGTCAGACGGTTCCACTTGCATCCCTGTATCTTGGGAACTCTCCGAAGACATTGGCTCATTCCAGCGTCCCCATTTGACACAGCGGGCCGGAAAGTTCTCCAACGCGTACCCATTGACCAATCGGACGACCTTTTTCAGAACTTGGTCAATCGCCTGATGGGTCAGCGCGCTCACCGCGATGCGGATCGGCCTCCCCCGTTCCTGCGCGTGGCGGATCAGCGCAATGAGAATCCAGCCGAGAAGATGAGTTTTGCCAGTTCCGGGCGGCCCTTGAATCAGGCTCAGACGATGGTTGAACGGCAGGTTGAGGGCGTGTTGCTGAGTTCGGTTCAGCCCAGCCACGGCCCCTTCTCGCTTCATCCATTCCCGGACCCATCGAGATGATTCATGCGGCTGTTTTTCGATCCATCCGCCTGAGAAGAGAGCGGCGAGCGGATGAGCCTCTTCCTGAGAAAAGACCTTACGGACCCCGTGCGTCAGCTTGGGCGTGTTCCAATCGGTCGCATCCTCTTCAAGGGAATAGGAGAGATGCCTGTTCACCGCGAGCCTTCCCTGTCGGGAGAGGAGGGAAACGTGGCCGGCATGTCGGTCATAATCCTTCAGAATCACTGAGAATCCGCTTTGCAGATCATGGACGCCGGCCAAGGAGAGCTTGAGAAAATCCCCTTCCCGGAACTTGGAGACGCCTCCTCCCTTGGCCAATTCAAACGTGTGGAGAAATCGGCCCTCCTCATCGAGCAGGGTTCCGGTGAAGGTGAGCGGTCCCATGGCCCGAAACCGGGCGACCCGCTCTTTGAGGGGGTATTCCTGCAACGCGAGAATCGCCGCTTCCTGAATCCGCCGCTCCTCCTCCACAAAAGCGATATAGGTTGCCATCCGTCGCTTTTCCGGGTCAAGGGCCCACGTCTCCTGGTCCCGGTCGCTCTCCAAATGGCGGGTGGCCCACTGCCACAGCTTCTCCATGAGAATCAGCGTATCCTCCATGGACGCGTCCTCATCCGGGTGAAGCAGACTTTCTGGCGGCGCAGGTTCCGGATCCAGCCCGAGAAGACGGCTCATGGAGAAGAGGGTCAAATTTCCGGGTGCCGGGAGATCAAAATGGTCCAAGATCAGCGATTTCAGATCGGTCCGGTGTGCGCTCGGCACATCTGCTTTTAGATAGTCCCGGAGCCGTGTTCCGAAATGAACCACATGCGGTCCCTCTCCGTATCCGATCCCCGATGAAAGACCTCGGGGAGAAGCATAAGCGTTCCAGATTTTCCGAAGCTCTCGGAGAAAGGTCTCCCTGCCATCCTCATGCGCCAGATCCCACACCCGCGACAAAGAAACCCGGCTTTGTGGCAAAGAAACCCGGCTTTGTGGCAAAGAAACCCGGCTTTTTTCCGAATGAGCCGCTGCTTCCTTTTCCGAAAAAAACCGGGTTTCTTTTTCCGGAAAAAGCCGGGTTTCTTCTTCCGGAAAAAGCCGGGTTTCTTCTTCCGGAAAAAGCCGGGTTTCTTCCGGAAAATGCCGGGTTTCTTCTCTCGTCACGACCCGCCATCCGACCTGCTGGGGGAGCGACGAGACCGGATCCATGGTCATATGCAGAAACAGGGTCGCGGCGATCTGTTTGGGAAATAGACGGGTCTTGCGGTTGCGTAGCGAGATGCGATTGTCCTGAAACGCGGCCACCCGAGCCTCAATTCGCTCCCTCTGATGCGGGCTGAAGATTCGGGATGCGACGGACTCAGAGTCATCTCCCTCAGACTTCTCAAACCATTCTTCGGCAGCCTCCATTGTCGCCACGCCCAACTGCCGCAGTCTCCAGAGTTCCCCCCGGGTCAGTCGGGGGAGAAGCTGGATATCCGCTGTTGCCAACGCCTCTCTGTAGCAACATTCAAAATAGTCGCAGGTGACACAGTGCCCTTGCAACTGATACGCGGCTTCAGAAGCGGGCCGCGACAACTGATCCGCCATATTTCGGAAGAGCGCGGGAAAGGCCGCCAGATAGGGAGCGAGCTCAAATAGATGGAACTGCGGCTCCTCGGCAGGCCCTCGCGTGATCAGAAAGGCGCTCGCGGCCGTCTCCGCGGAGATCGGCATCTCCTTGGAACGGATCAGCTCTTGCAACAGCCACGCGTAGAAGGCAATCTGCCATTTCTGGTCATACCGGGGGGACGGTGTGCTTTTGATGTCTCCGACTTCGAGAATACACCCCCTCTCGCCCTCGGATACGCGGATCAGATCCGGCACACCGATGCCGCCCTGCCAGACTGCGTCTGTGACAAATTCCTGGCCACAAGTTTTCCCTGCAAGCCTTTTTCTCTCCTTTGCGCCTTCTCTTTGTGCCTTTGTTGCGTCTTTGTGTGATGCATGAAATCCTGGAAAATTTTTGGCCGGGTACTTAAAGACCCCTTGGGAGAGATAGAGCGGCTTTCCCGATCCGGCTTTGGCTTTTTGAATCAGGGTTTCCAACATGCTGACAGATTCCCCAAACCGTTCCTTCAAGGGCCGGAGATTCCCCTGGTCGTCATTCTCCGGGACCGCCAGGATCGCGGCGCTCCGCTTCCTGAGATCAGCCATCACATACGCCTCATAGGCCCGGCCCCGCGCCATCCGTTGCATCGCGAGGTCATGGTCCACTCGGGTGCGCCGGGGTGGCTGGTGTTCCGCGGGCAAAAAGGAGAGGCTGAACCACCGCTCGCATTGCTGATGCCGGAGATACTCGCCGATCAGGGTTCCGGTCAGGGCGCGGGAAAGATAAGGGACGTCTGCCACGGAAAAACGCTGCCCGGTTCCCCATTTCCCCTTCTCCCACGCGAGCAGGGATGTCTCGGAGATGGAGACGATGCGGTGAGTCTCTTTTTCCGGCTCCTGGTGCCGCAGACCGAGGACCCTCGGATCGCCGGAAACGATCTCCGAGGCGTCTCTCAGATAGCGGGCAAACGCGTCCGCGAGTCGGCTGTCATAGATGAAGTCGGTCAGCTCCGCCACCAGCAGATCCCTCGGCAGGGTGCGGCAAAAGTGGTTCAGGGAGAAGGGGGCCATCAGGCGCTTGAAGCGTTGCCTCACCCATAGATGAAATGCCTTCCGATTCGTGGGGAGTCGGAGTCGGTTGAACTCAATCCAGTGAGAGCAGTCAATGCCGGTCTCGTCCGAATCCACATACACGTCTTCAAGCCTCATCTCCTTGATGGCCCATTGAAGGATCAGGTTGCCCACGGAGCCCAAAAAGGTCCGATAGCGATAGAAGCCGACCTTTCCCCGAACCACCTCAATGCCGTTGGCCAACATCACCCGCTCCTGACTCACTTGGCGTTGCAACAGCTTGCGGGTGCGGGAGAAGAGCCCCGGTTCATTCTCTGCCTGGGTTGGCGATGCCAGCAGACTGCGGATGGCTTCGGCCACGTCGTGGGAGACATGGATCCCCGCGCCCACCCAGATGATCTCCTTCTCATCCGAATGGGCTGTGGGCTGGGCGAGGACCCGCTTACGTTCCCCATCATCAATATGCAACACCCGGATCCGCTTTCCCGCGAGGTTCACCCGATCTCCGGGATCCAACTGGCGGACCACCGATCGGGGAAGATCGGCAATGATGTCGCCGGCCAATTCAAGGGTGTAGTCCTCCTCCGCCTCTGGGAAATTGCTCCATATCAGCCGGTCCAGCAGACCATTCCTGTACCGCCATCCCCCCTGAAGGATGCCCTCCACCCGGGTGTTGCGGAGCCATCCCCGGGTCTTGAGCGCGTCAAACACCGATGTCAGGATCGGCCCGGGAACCTTGGGAAAGAGTTCCCTCACGGCCGGCAGGGATATCCGCTTCTTCTCGTAGAGACACGAGATGATCTGCTGGGCGAGCACACTCGGAAGGGTCTTGGGGAGTGGCGTCTCCACCCTGCCCTGACGGGCCAGTCTCAGCAATCCCATGAACCGAAGCAGCTGTTCCCCCGCGGTCTCCCCCCGGCAGATCCCCCAGAACCGGATCCCGGCATCCCGGCGGTTGGCCCGGCCCACGCGCTGGAGAAATGCGGATACGGAATCAGGCGGCTCATAGAGGAGGACCGCGTCCACATCCCCCACATCAATGCCGAGCTCAAGGGTGCTGGTCGCGATGCAGAGGGAGCGGTCCCGCCGGCGGAATCGAGCTTCCGCGGCCTGTCGTTCTTTTGTCCTGAGGTTCGAGTAGTGGAGTTCGGCCAAGCCCCGGAAGGGCCCCTGCGGATTCGCCATGGCAAAGAGCTGGTCGCATCGCCCCCGGGTATTGGCGAATACCAATATCTTCCGGTATTTCCAGACATGGGCAAGGTCTTCCAGCAACGCGGGGAATTCCCGGGTCTCATCCTTCAGGTGAATCAGATGGGAGTGGATCTCCCGTTGAACCGTCTCGACAATTCTCACTGTGTCGGGCCTGAACCCGAAGAATCGGATCACCGCGTCTGCATCGGCAATGGTGGCGGAGAGGGCGATCTTTTGCAGGGCGACCGAACAACGGCGATCCAAGCGTCGCAGAAGATAGGCGAGCTGCTGCCCTCTGTACTGATACACAAACGGGTGAACCTCGTCAATCACCACCATCCGAACCCGGGAGAGGAAGCCCCGCACATCCGGATTCGCGCTGCCGAGCATCACGTCAAGGGATTCGGGCGTGGTGAGGGTCATGTCCGGCCGGTTGCCTCCGGGCCGTTTCATGTCCCCTGTGCGGATGGCAGGCGCGAGTCCCAAGCGTTCTGAAAGAATCGTCTCGAAACGGCGGTTCAGATCCAAGGCCAGCGCGCGGGTGGGGACGATATAGAGAAGGGCCTCTCTCCGGCCGCATCGGATGATCCGCTCCAGACAAGGCGCAAGGACGGCCTCGGTCTTTCCCGAGCCGGTTGCGGATTGCAGGATCAGATCCTCTCCCGCCAGAACGGGGCCGATGGCCTGCTTCTGGGTCGGGCGGAGGCAGGGAAAAGTTCCGTAGAAGGCCCGATAGGTGTTGGGGAGCTGCAACAGGGGGGAATCGGTCTCTGTGATGGACATGGAATCCTTTTGATCACCCTCTTTTTGTCGGAGACTGAACCATTCTGCTCGAATTGACCAGACGCTTCAGTGTCTTTACGCTGACTGTCTTTCCTGTTCTCTCAGTCAGTGTATTCATAACCTTTTTGAAGGATTTGGGGTGTTCGCCAATCAGTTTCAGGGCCATCTTTTTTTCTCTGCTTGTCAGCTTTGTGGGTCTCCCGCTCCGGGGCTTGTCGCACAGGCCTTCAAACCCGGATATTTCCCAAGCGTCAATCCATGAGGATATGGTTCTTCGGTTCACCTCAAGGATATCCGTGATTTCTCTGATGGAATACCTTTTTGCGCTGAGAATGACGCAATGTGCGCGGGAACGAAGACGTGCAGAGACATTGCTGCTCATCACCGCTTTCAACATGGCTGCCTCATCTTCAGTCAAAGTGGAGGCGTATTTCATGGCAATAATTCCTTTCAATCTGAGATAATTGACAACTGTCCAAAACCCTTTCCACAGAGTATAATGCCGAGTCTCCAAGTTGTCAAGAATGATAAGAAACTTTTGTCTGTCGATGACAGTTTGTAGTTCCGTCTTTAGGCGGTGTTTCATCGCCTACAGGCGGAACTATAAACGGGCAGTGAACCACTTTCTTCCCAAAAATGTTTGATATTTCGGCATCCTTCATTTTGCCTGAAAAATAGTTTGCACTTCTCAGACGAACGAAAAGTTTGTAGTTCCGCCTTCAGGCGGTGTGACACCG
>JAOZRQ010000382.1 GCA_029940115.1 Desulfobacterales bacterium | reverse complement strand
GCTTTTTCTTGCAGTTGGGGAGTCGGCCCGTTTGGAAAAAAGCCGGGTTTCTCGCAGTTGGGGAAAGAAACCCGGCTTTTTCTTGCAGTTGGAAAGTCGGCCCGTTTGGCAAAAAGCCGGGTTTCTTGCCCATTTATGGGAAAACATGCGTCCGTCTGTGCCATTTATCATAAAATTTGAAGACTCTTCCCATTCCCGGCACCCGGACCTTGTTGAGAATTTCATGGGTCTTTTCATGGACACGGGTCTCTTCGGCCATTCTCTCCCGGGGGGAAGCCTCAAAGCTCTGGAGGAATTTTCGGAATCTGACAATGTGGATGAGTTCATGGCTGATGATGTACAGGGCAAAGGGGAAAAGTTTCATGTCAGGAGACTGCTCCAATTTGGGGAGGATGGAATGGTCCTGAAGGCAGATTTTGTAAAAATCATGCAACGCGGCACCGATGGGAAAGTCCTTGTTCCCGGCCTCATACCGAAGCACTTGGGCAAAAGGGCCATGAACGATCTCGCTGTTGCAGAGATCCGCCAAGGTTTTCACATCGTATTTGAGACCGCGCCATTGACTTGCGGACATTTTGTAAAAATTGCTGACAAGGTCTTCAGCCGTCTTGACCGATTCGTTAACCACCTTGATCTGGTCTATGTCGAATATTTCCAGTTTTTTTGTCCCATCCATTTTGCTTGTACTTAATGCGGCATCTTCCATCTATGGGCTCAAAAGTTTGTAGTTCCGCCTTCAGGCGGTGCCGCACCGCCTAAAGCATGCCCTCGACATCTTTGCTTGTACTTACTTAATGCGGCATCTTCCATCTATGGGCTCAAAAGTTTGTAGTTCCGCCTTCAGGCGGTGCCGCACCGCCTAAAGCATGCCCTCGACATCTTTAATCGGCGGAACTACAAACTTTTCAGACAAAATGTAAGATACCCTCGATGATCAATTTTTTTGATGATGGGCCCATGGTGTCTGTTTCCCGGATGCCCTGATGATCCCCGCCAAAGTCACTTCTCCCAAATTTCATCTGCAACAAAAATAAAAAGCTTGAAAACCTGTTTCCTTTATATTATATAAGTATGAGTTGACAGGATTCAAGTTTTTCCTTGATATAAACCAGAATCAACAGATGACAAAGAAACCCAGTTCAGATCCCCGACACTTGTCCCCGACATCTCTTGTCGGGGAAAAGACATCGGGGACAAACTTCATTGGACTTGGGGGACTTGTGGGCGATCAGGGGACTGGGCGATCAAACTGGGTTGCTTTGTTCTTTTGGAACTGGTGAGAATCAAAGAAGGGAGAGGAGGTGAGGGATTGGGCAGTGTCATCAAAAAGCGAAGAAAAAAGATGAGGAAGCACAAGCACAGAAAGTTGTTGGCTCGTACGCGTCACCAGAGAAGGAAGGGCAAATGATATGGACCTTGAGAAACTAAGTTTTTTCAAAAAACTTAGTTTCTTTTTGAAACAGAAAAAGCACCCGCTTTTTGAAAGACTCGGTGCTTTTTTCTGTCTGTGCATTTTCGGAGGCCAAAGCTTCACCTTGGCAGTGACACGGCCAAATCGAAACTTTGCGCCTCCAGAACGATCAAAACCCTGTTTCATCAGGTCATTCTGTGTTTCCTGCGGACGGATTCCGGGCCGATTCACTCTCGTACCCCTTGAAGTACTTCAGGAACTCAGAATCTGTGGAGAGCACAAGGGAGCTCTCTTTGTCAATGGCCTCGTTGTATATCTCAAGGGTCTTGGTGAATGAATAGAATTCAGGATCCGCGCCGTATGCGTCCGCGTATATCTTTGTGGCCTTCGCGTCGGCCTTTCCCATGATCTCCTGAGCGGTCTTGTATGCTTCAGAGGTGATTCGCTTCAGATCCCGCTCCTTTTCACCGATGATCTTGCGGGCCTCCCCATTTCCCTCGGAACGAAACTTCTCGGCAATCTGCTTTCGTTCTGCGATCATCCGCTCATAGACCGATCTTCTCACCCGGTCCACATAATTGATCCGCTTGATTTTGACATCCACCAGCTCAATACCAAATTTGTCCAGCTTGGGTTGGGCCTGCTTCAGAATCCCTTGGGTGATCTTCTCTCTCCCGGTGGAGATATCATAAGTGGTCGCCTGATCCTTCCGAATTTCTTCGATCCCGATCTCCAAGGGCAACTCCCGGTCGCTCTTGCGGACCGCTTCGATGAGGCTGTAGGATGTGATGAAGTTTCTCACCGCAGGATCAATGATGTCATCCAGACGTGCCGTCGCGCTGCTCATGCTGTTGATGGTCTGACAGAATTTTATCGGATCAACGATCTTCCAGCGGGCAAACGCGTCCACCCATATATAGGTTTTGTCCAGCGTGGGAATCTGACCCGGATCTCCATCCCACTCCTGAAGATTTTTGGGCAATACCTTGGCTTCTTCCAACATGGGGATTTTAAAGTAGAGTCCTGGATCGATGTTCGTCCTCACGATCTTTCTGAACCGGGTGATCACCACCTGTTCCCTCTCATCCACCACATAAGCCGAGGCGAAAAAAAGCGCCCCAAGAACAACACAAATTGACACAATTCCTCTTAATTTCATTTTTCCATACCGCCTTTCAAGTTCTCATTCCCCGCTCGTTCCAAAACGAACGGAGTCTGTCCAAAACGATCCTCACATATGCAAACACCTGAAAACATATGGCCAAGTACTTATTTCCTGATTATAACGGATTTAGGGGAGCGAACATGCCCGTGAACTTGAACCTGAACATTCATTTACGGGCAAGTTGAGGTTCAAGTTCAAGCATAAGTTCAAGTTCAAGCATAAGTTCAAGTTCAAGTTCAAGTTCAAGTTCACGGCCTCCCCTAAATCCGTTATAATCAGCTTATTTCGTCAAGTTCAACAGAGGAAGAAGATTTTTCTGGTCCGCATCAATGATATATTTGGGGCCCAGTTTCGGGAAAAGCTCCTTGATCGTCTCCAGATAGAGGCGTCTTTTGGTCACATCCTTTGCCTCCTTATACTCTTTGTAGATGGAGACAAACCTCGCCGCATCCCCCTGAGCCCGGTTAACCCGGTCAAGGGCATATCCTTCGGCAGCCTTTATGGTCCTTTCGGCTTCCCCTTTGGCGGCCGGGATGGCCTTGTTGTATTCCTCTCTTGCTTGATAAATCAGCTTCTCCTTCTCCTGAGTCGCCTGGTTCACTTCATTGAATGAGGGCTGAACCGGTCCCGGGACATTGGTCTTTTTCATCTCAATGGTGATCACATTGATGCCGGTTTCCGCCTGGTCCAGTTCCGCCTGCAGGACTTGCTTGGCCTCATCCGCGACCTCCTCCCGCTTGCTGATCACCTCATCAATGCTTCTGTCCCCGATCACAAGCCGCATGGCCGCTTCGGCCAAGTCTTTAAGCAAGCGGTTGATATTTTCGACTTTGAACAGATAGCTGTAAGGGTCCTTGATTCGATATTGGACAATCCAAGGAACCAGCGCCACATTCAGATCCCCGGTCAGCATCAGGGCCACATAGTTGTCATCTCTTTCAGAAGAGAAGCGCGCTTTTTCTGAGCGGGGGGAGCGGAAACCGAACTCCTCCTTGTAAACCCGCCTGACTTTGACCTTTGTCACATTTTCAATGCCCGCGGGGAGCTTGAAGTTCAGCCCAGGATCATTGGTTCGGACATACCTTCCGAATCGCTGGACCACACCGACCTCATCAAATTCAACGGTATAAAAGGTTGAATAGAGGAGTGCGGCACCAATGATGACAAGCAGAATCAGAAGCGGCCCGCCCGGCAATTTGGTGCTGTTCATCTTCTTTATGAAATCATCCATCTGCGGGATGTTCCCCCGAGTCTCCTGTTGCTCTTTAAGCTTTTCCCAATCCCAACTCATTCTCTTTTATCCTTTTCAAGTTGTAAGCTCAAAGCTGTAAGACATATCAGAACTTACAGCTTCGGTCCCAGTTTCCCTTAAAAATCTGGCCTTGATCATCGTTTCGGCCACCCTGCTCCCGCCGGATTGCCAAATCCGGCGGCCTGGATTTGGCAATCCAAGCCGAGCAAGGTTGGTCCAAACAATGATCAAGGTCAAAAATCTTATTATAAGGATGCAATTTTTAAAGTCAAGGGAAAAAAGCCATCTGCACCTTCATTTCCAAAAAACCAAGTTTTTTCAAAAGCCCCAAGCACCCTTGGACATGAGGTGGATAAGAGATTTATTGAAGCTCAACAATAATCCCTTTAAAATTCTGCCCACCTTTCCAACCATTCATCCAAGAGTCCTTCAAAGGAGTCCTTATTCAAGGGAGTTCCCTTTCTCTGCTTTTTGCTCTTCCATATCTCCCAGTGCAATTTCTCTTTGTCATCCTCATCTTCAATGAGCAACAGAAGACCTTTTCGTCTTTGTGACCCCGGGCATGAAAATCTGCCTCGCCAAAAGCGCCTGCGACATTTATTCCGCTAGGTTGAAGGATAACAGAAAATTCCCCTCCGCCGGATTTGCCAATCCGGCGCGAGCGCACATGGACCACGACGATCGTCACTTTGGGATTGCATCCATTTGACACGTCAGAAAAGAGAAAGATTGACAAATTGACATTCAAGCATTATCGGTAGATATGATGATGGAGAAACCCGGTTTCAGAGGATTGGACGATCAGGTTTCCATGCCTGTCCCCGACATCTTTTCCCCGATAAAAGATGTCGGGGACAAGTATCGGGAACGCGGCACCCTTCCAGAAACCGGGTTTCTCTGCTCTTTTAGATGGGCGTATTTATAAGTTGGGGGAGTCCCAAGACAGCCCGGCAATGAATTGCCGGGCTATTCCGGGACAATTCCCCCAACTTGCAAATGCGCCCCTTTTAGATCTACTGATTATACAGTAATTGAGTCTCAACAGGCCTGAAACTTTTCGCTCCCGTCGGATTGGCCCATCCAAGCCGAGCAACAATTTTTGTAACCCGTTGATTTCAAAGGATTTGCTGATTTCGGCTGTAAATATTCGGTAAACCCCGTGCTCGCTCCCGCCGGATTGCCAAATCCGGCGGGATGGCGGCCCGGAGTCGTCGACGCCCGGCAGACCCCGTGCCCGCTCCCGCCGGATTGCCAAATCCGGCGGGGATGGCGGCTCGGATTTGTCAATCCGAACCGAGCGCGGGGACGGGGTTTACCGAATACTTACTTTCGGCTTTAAAAAATCAGATCCTCTGATTTCAAGAGGTTACATTTTCTGATCCTTTAATTTTCAAAAACTGTCCAAACTATTGATATGAAAACCAATGGAATAAAAAAGAGAGAAGACTTTGTACATTTGGGCAACGTCATCAGCAAGACCTTGAAAACATACCGTCACGAATCGGATGATGAATTGTCCCGGATATGGAGTTTGTGGAAGGGAATGGTGGGAGAAATGATTTCGGAGAACACCCGTCCCGCCGCATTCAAGGGGAGACAGCTCATTGTGAATGTTTCCGACTCGGTATGGATGCAACAGCTTCACTTTCTGGAAAAGGAGATGATGAGGAAAATCAACAAGGCGTTGGGAAAACGGTTGGTTGAGAAGATGACTTTCAAAATCGGACCGGTTGGCAATCCATGATGGATCCGCTGACATCTGGCACCTTTTTTAACGGACGCATTCAGGTGAGACAGAACCGGTCCGGATATCGGTTTTCCATTGACGCGGTGATCTTGGCCGCTCACGCGGCACCTTACGCGGAGGGCACGGTTCTCGACCTGGGAACGGGTTGCGGCATCATTCCCCTGATCATCGCTGACCGGAATCCCAACGCTCGAATTTACGGAATCGAAATTCAGGAAGGGCTGGCCGACATTGCGGCCCTCAATGTGAAAGCGAACCGCATGGAAGACCAGATCACCATCGTATGCGGTGACATGAAAACATTGAAGCGTGACATGATCTCCGATCCGATCTCCCTAATCGTCAGCAACCCGCCCTATAGAAAGGTCCATTCAGGTCGAATCAACCCGAATCCGGAGCGGGCAGTGGCAAGGCATGAGATCAAGGCGACCCTCTCGGATCTCCTCACGGCAACCCGTCGGATCCTGCCCCTTTCGGGAAGATTCATCACGATCTATCCGGCTGAACGCGTGGCAGACCTTCTCACCGAGATGCGCGCGTCGGATATTGAACCGAAATTTCTCAGGATGATCCATTCCCGCCGGGATTCCGAAGCGAAACTGATCCTCGCGGAAGGAATCAGGGGAGGCCGCGCCGGCACAAAGATCGGCCATCCCCTGATCATCTATCAGGATAACGGCGATTACACAGAGGAGGTTGAGGGGATGCTGGCTTGAGGTTCAGGATATCCCTTACAACAGGTTCCAAGAAGTCATGGACGGAGTCGGGGAAGTCAAATGACCTACCCTTGGTGTGCGTGTCCTCCGGGGTATGGTGATGCCATAAGGCACATGCGCTGAATGTCGGCGACTGTCGGGGGCCACAAAGTGTTCTCCCATTGCAGCTCCGGCCCGCCAATGCGGGTGCTGGCATGATTCGCATGTCAGTGCGGACACTCCCATTTGCAACTCGTGGCTGATTGAAAAGATGCCGCCCGACCTGCCGACGAGGATGCCTGCACCATGAGGGATGCCGAATGTCAACAACTTTTTTCCCGGAAAACGACACTTTGTTTGACACCTCAAGTTCTCCTTGATACTGAAGGAAACGCGTCAAAACGCAAGAAGGGCTGCTCAGTTCATTGAGGTTGAAAGGCATTGAGTCTCAATTGTGAAGGTTGAAAGGCAATGAGACCGCCCTTCTTGCACTCCTTTGCTTGAGCTCTTTCGATGCTTGAGCCGGCATCCTGAAGACTTTGTTTGACACCTCAAGTTCTCCTTGATACTGAAGGAAAC
>JAOZRQ010000857.1 GCA_029940115.1 Desulfobacterales bacterium | reverse complement strand
GCCTGCACCATGAGGGATGACGGGTGTCAACAACCTTCTGCGCCACAAACCCGCAAAAACCCAAAAAAACGATGAATCCCACGCCAACAAGGAAGGACGGCAATCTGTGGAATCCGCGTGATCCACCTGATCCGCGGTTCGAACGCGAGGAGACAACACTTTGTCTGACATTCCAAGTTTTTCTTGATGATGGGGGAAACGCGTCAAAATGCAAGAAAGGCTGCCCAGTCATTGAGGTTGAAAGGCAATGAGTCTCAAACTGTGAAGGTTGAAGGGCAATGAGACCGCCTTTCTTGCACTCCTTCCAAAGAAGGCAAGGAAGGAGCTTGCGGATTTTTACTGAAGTATCCCAGTAGTTTTCTCCTTGTTGTTTATTATCAGACACTTACAAACCACATTCCTAAATTTTTTCATACAAGTTGTTGACAACATTGGACTTTTGTTCACCATTTGCAACAAACTCAATGAAATCAGGCAGCAATCCCATCATAAGGCCTCCAGGCCATTCGCAGGGGATCGTCAGTCATTTTGCCGACTGCATGCCCAATTTGAAAGGGATGGGTCTGTGGAAAAGTGTCTGATTCCTCCACAGGCCCCACATCTCCGGCTGACATGGGAACACCCCGATCCGATTGTCGAAAGGGTGTCGGGGAGCCTTGTGAGATTATTCCACGGGACGCGGTTGCGGTGTTTCGCAAGCGGTCATAGCGGAAAAAATTGTCAGGAATCAGGAGGTGGTGATTATGAAAACCGAGCAGATTATCGTCCATGTGAAACCGGAGATCAAAGCAGATGCCATGGCTATTTTCAGGAAAATAGGAATAAGCGCATCCGAGGCAGTCAATCTTTTTCTGACTCATATAGTTATGGAAAAGGGCATTCCGCCTGATATGCATATCCCCAATGAAGATACCCTCCGGGCTTTTCAGGATTCGGATTCCCGCAAAAATATGCCTCTGAGAATGCTTTATTCTTTAAGGATAAAGAGTGATTACGATGCTACAGAAGTGAATAGGAATACTCTGGAATATCTGCTTCAGGTTGTAGAGGAAGTCATACATACCGTTGATAAAAAAGGAGTAAAATAGGAAATGGCGCAAGTTGCTCTTGTTGACAGAAGACTGGCCGAGGCTGTCTCGGGATTTGCTGATTATCTTCATCACAGATATTCGGGAATAAGAATAAAGTCTGTTTCCAACTGCGAGGATGAAGATATCGCATTGGAGATAACCATACCGGGGAATCTGTCCGCTGATGAAGTGTTGGAGACGTGCCACGCAGAGTGCATAAAGGCTGAAGATGACTATGATCTCTTCATACTTCCTCATGTTGTTTATGAATGACAGAAAACAGGTGTCGGAAATAGGCCCCAAGTGCGTATCGGAAGCTTTTTCTGATTCGGCCTTGGTGAGTGATAATGCAGGCCCGAATCCCTCGGAGGTCAGGGAAAGGGAAAAAATAATGTAAAAAAATCTGGTCACGGGCCTGACATGGGCCGTTCAGGTATTATATTTTCTAATTATAACGGATTCAGGGGAGGCTCCACGACCGGTTAAGCCCCGTAGGGGCGGCTCTGGTGTCAGATTACTAACCTCCGGAACGGGAAAAGAAAGGGGCATATATGCGTCTGTCAGACAGGGAAAGAGCGGCAATCAGAAAGACTGTCACGGAGATTGATCCCCGGGCCAGGACCTTTCTTTTCGGATCCCGCACAGATGACAGCAAAAAGGGCGGGGACATTGACCTGCTGATCATCTCGGACTTTCTGGGCCGGGCTGGGAAAAGAACGATAAGGTTCAGGTTGTGGGACATGCCGGGAGACGGACGGACACTCGGGAGGAGGATGGGGGGGATGGAGGACAGGC
>JAOZRQ010000039.1 GCA_029940115.1 Desulfobacterales bacterium | reverse complement strand
TGGGAAAAAAGCCGGGTTTCTTGCCACCCACAATTTTTTGTCCTGTACACAGAAAGCTCAGTTTCTCTCCGGGACAAACATTATCTTAAATGCGCTACACATTTTGAAGGATGCCTCAAAAGCGTTTGTAATTTCCGGATAGCCTCAGAATCGGCATGATGACTGCTTAACTCAGCACTTCATCCTTCAACCTTCATCCTTCCAAGGGCAACGTAACTTGCGGCTCTCCCAACAGAAATTTCCCTTCGGATATCTGTCGTTTCAGTATTCTTGCAATTTCCCGGGCCTTTACGGTGCTGGAGAGCGGCACGGTTGGCACATCCTCACCGTCAATCTTCACTGACCCGCTTTTCAGTTCCGCGTAGCTGACTTGACCGTAGGTTTTTGGGATCCCCTGTCCGTAGTCATGGCCGTAGTCAACAATCTGGGTGAATATCTCCTCATCCGATATGGCGGTGTATTGGGCCATCTCCTCATTCAACAGGGGAATCGGAATCCCGAGTCCCACAGCAAGGGAACACCCGTAACCCTGAATGCCCACACCCACCAGCCATTCCGGTTTCATCCCCTTCATATCCCCCATGACAAAGAGGGTTCCGGCAGGCGTCAGGGGAACCCCTTTTTCAGTTCGTTCAGCAGTCGGCTTGTGCTGGGTTCCATTCCATGTCACATATCCGACCCCACCACCCAAAAATATCCGTGTCCCGATGCCGATGGTTTGGTAATACGGATCATTGAACAAGGGGCTCAGTTGTCCCGCGGAGCAGTAATTCGCGTTCCCTGCCTTCGGTTTCAGTGCACCCATGTAGGTGTAAACCGTCTTTTTGGTCATGTTTATGGCACAGTTGTAATTCTGATACCCGTTTCTCGGATTGCAAAGGATGGCTTGGGGAAGCGTCTCAATGGAAATCTTCTTTTCAACCATCCGATTCGGATAACAATCGGTTCCATAAGCGGTAGCCTTCAGCCAGACTTTTTTCCCGGCGATCAGATCCTGAATGACATGTCCCCCGCCGTAATTGAACTCACCCGGATACACCTTGTTCAGCGGATCATCCTCACAAGGCTCGGTCGCGCCGACGTAGCAGTCCACCGCGGCAATCCCTGCGTACGCAGGCACATTGTTCAGCCATACCTTTGAAGCCTTTATGGTCGGAGTTGAATGTCCGAAATTGATAAACGCGCCGGAAGAACACATGGGGGCAAAGGTTCCGGTCGTCACCACGTCAATCTGCCTTGCCGCCTCAACCGGTCCCTTATCCTTCACAATGTCAATGATCTCCTCGGCCGTCACCACCACCACTTCACCGGATTTGATTTTTTCGTTAATTTCCTGATAGGTCTTGTTTACCTTATGCTCTTTCACAATGACTCCCTTTGGAAGCTGGAAACTGTAGGCTGTAAGACATCTTCAGGAACTTGCAGCTCATGGCTTCGAGCTTACAGCTTTGAGCTTACAGCTTTGAGCTCACAGCTTTGAGCTTACAGCTTCGGGCTTACAACTTCGAGCTTGCAGCTTATTTTCAATCTACTGAATATAGCTGAGTATTTTATATTTGTCAACCCTTCTTCAGTGTTGAAGCATGACTTTTTGCCAGAGAGCCCATGCATGCGGCAAAGATGGCAACAGGCAGCGCGACAAAAAAAATCCCGGAACACCCGAATTTCGGGCAATGATCGATTCATGCTTCAGCACTGACCCTTCTTTGTCAGTTGCCAGTTGTCAGTTGCTGGTTGTCAGATCATTTCCCTGATCGGCTCGGATTGACAATCAGGCGGGGAAAAAATTTGGTGGGAAGATGAAGCTTCAGCAGGCCTTGATCATTGTTTCGGCCACCCTGCTCCCGCCGCGATTGCCAAATCCGGCGGCCTGGATTTGGCAATCCAAGCCGGGCAAGGTTGGTCCAAACGATGATCAAGGTCACTTCAGCATAACAAATTGGTTGACAGAATCACAGGAATTTGGGATGATCAGTGGTTCTGAAGTTGTAAAAGGTGTTTGAAAACTCCCTTGCCCCTGCCGAAACTGGGCATGGGCAGAGGGGTGGCAGGTGTTTTCAAACACCTTCTAGTTTCGTCCCTGCCGGATTGCCAAATCCGGCGGCAATCCGAGCCGATCAAGGGGTACGAATTTAAAAAGTGTACTACCCTGAAAGCGGAGACCGCCTGAAGGCGGTACTAAGTACCCGGCCAAAAGTTTTTCGGGATTTTTTCTTGGGAAGACAGCTTCCACAAACCGCGGATGGACACGGATGAACGCGGATGAGTCCGCGGCAGACAGGCCGTCCGCGTTCATCTGCGTTCATCTGCGGCTCACAATGGAAAAGTTGTTCCTCATATGCAGACACCTGAAAACATATGGCCAAGTACTTACAAACTTGTTTTCTGAGAAAAATGACAAACAGATCCGTTACTATTCACATCCGTCCCGATCTCTTGGCAATCTCTCCCGAACAGGCGGCTCGCTATGCGGGGGGAAGCCGATACAGAATGGATCCGGAAATGAAGAGACTCGCCTCTGCTGGGGTGGCGCATGGCAAGCTTCTGGCAACCCCTGCCTTTGTCTATGCGGTCCATCAGGTTCATTCCTTTGATCCGAAAGAGGGGGTCTCTCTTGAGACTGGCGATTTCATCAAGCTACCTTATCAGGCGAGCGGCGAGGAGCAAGGGGCGAGCGGCGAGGAGCAAGGGGCGAACGGCGAGGGGCAAGGGGCGAGCGGCGAGGGTTATCCGACAAAGAGGTCCATCGCCCATCACCGATCACCCATCGCCCTTTTGACGGCAGTTTGTACGCTCGGTCCCGAACTGGAACAACAGGCCGCCAGATTAAGCTCCCAAGGTCACGCGCTCGAATCCCTGTTTCTGGGCGCCGTGGGCGTGGCAATGTTGGAGATGCTTGCTGAAAAAGCGCATGAGCATTTGGATGAACAAGGGGAAAAATCCGGGTTCCACACGGGTTGCCGGTTCGGGCCGGGCTACGGGGAGATGCCGATGGATGTCCAGAAAGTTCTCTTTGAGCTGACAGACACGACACACATCGGGGTCCGGCTCAATGAAAACTATGTCATGGCCCCTGTCAAATCCCTCTCCTTTTTCACAGAATGGCACACAAGCCCGCGCTTCAGCAAGACACCGTACAAATGCCAATCCTGCGGCTTGAAAAACTGCGCCTATAGGCAGTAAGGGGCAAGCGGTAACCTTACAGCTTAGAGCTTACAGCTTCTTTGATCTCCTGCGTCATCACCACATCTTCGGGCCACTCCCGTGTGTGCCCGTCGGCTGGCCCCTTTCGGGTGGCGTCAATGATCATACGGGTTTCGCCGATTCTCATGTCTCGCGAAGGATCGGTGTTGTTGAAGACCTTCCACAGCGTCAGGGAGTCATCATGCAGATCAATGTCCGCGTCGAAGATGACATATACGCCTTTGGAAACCGCGTTTGACAGCCGCTCCATGAAGAAAGCGGAGTTCTTCCCAGCTTGCTTGACAATGGATATCAGCATGAGCGGCATTCTGCTCTCATTGCCATAGACATTTCTCAACGCGACAAAGCCCGGGTCCGCCTCCTGAAGGTGCGAAAGCACGTCCCCATCAGATGGGATATCCCCATGTTTCCGATCTGGACGGGGTTGCTCTCTTGGGATGCGGGACGTCGCGTCCATCCCTATTTTTGAGCCGAAGAGCGGCTGGGGTGCGGAGTGATCCAGCACATCAAGTATCCCCTCGGCAATCGTGATGTCCCTTTTGAAATCCACCGATTCAAGGATGGATCGGAGCAGGGCCTCTCCTTTTCCGAGAGAATCCTCATGATTCACCACAACAATCGCCTTGGAGAAACTCATCTGCCCCATTCCCCACAGCCCACTGATCACCTTTCTGGCATGATGCGGATAGGTCTTGTCAATGGCCATGATCACGATATTGTGAAACACGCCTTCCCAAGGCATCCAATAGTTCCTTATCTCAGGCATGACGGTTCTCAGCATCGGAAGAAAGAGGCGTTCGGTGGCGAGTGCCAAGTAGCAGTCCTCCATGGGGGGACGGCCCACCACCGTGGCACTATAGATCGGGTTCTTCCTGTGGGTGAGGGCCGTCAGATGAAAGACCGGATAGTCATCCTCAAGGGAGTAGTAGCCGGTATGGTCCCCAAAGGGGCCTTCGACCCGCAATTCATCGGGATTCACATACCCTTCCAAGACAAACTCGGCCTCCACAGGCACCTCAATGTCCACCGTGACCCCCTTCACCATCTCCACCGGTTTCCCCCGGATGAAGCCGGCAAGAAGCATCTCATCCACCCCCCTCGGCATGGGCGCGGTGGCCGCGTAGGTGACTGCGGGATCCGTTCCGATGGCCACCGCCACCTCCATCGGCTTGCCGGCGTTCCTGTATTCGTGGAAATGATGCGCGCCATCTTTGTGGATATGCCAATGCATCCCGGTGGTCTGCTTGTCATACACCTGCATCCGATACATTCCCGCATTCCGCTTCCCATCTTTCAGGCCTTTTGTGAATACCACCGGCAGGGTGACAAATCGTCCCCCGTCCTTTGGCCAGCAGTGCAATATCGGCAACTGGCTCAGATCCGCATCCGCTCCTTTCAAGACAACCTCCTGGCAGGGCGGATTCGGCCGCCGTCTTGTCCGGGGAAGGAATCGGGACCATCTGATCGCCTTGGTGAGAAATCTCAGCTTCTCTGCCCATGAGCGGGGGGGCCGCTGTTCCAGTATCTCCCTGAGCGTTTCCGCGAGCGCGTCCAAGCTCTGGCATTCCAAGGCAAGTCTGATTCTCCGCTCGCTCCCGAATGCGTTGGTGATCACCGGAAACGGCGATCCGGTCACATGCTCAAAGAGGATCGCCTTTCCTCCCCCGGGAGACTTTGACATCCGGTCCGTGATCTCCGTGATCTCAAGGATTGGCGACACCTCTTCCCTGATCCTGAAAAGCTCTCCCTCCGCCTCAAGCCTTGCGACAAATTCTGACAAATTCTGATAACTCACGCCTTACTCCTCACGTTTCATCCCGACGATATGTCCGGCTCTGAAAATGCTGTCAATATGGATCAGTATCTTCACTTTTTCTCCCACTCTGGCCAGTCCGAGAATATAGTCCGCGTTCACTCCGAGGCCGAACTCTGGCGGGTCCTCAATGTCTCTGCCTTTAATGTTCAACACTTCTGAAACGGAGTCCACCACGACGCCGAAGGTCACTTTGAACGCTTGGGCGGATTCACCTTCCTGCATGATCTCCATCACAATGATGCAGGTTTGATCGGTATAGTCCGCGGCGTTGAGCCCGAATCTCAGTCTGAGATCAGCCACCGTGATCACCCGGCCTCTGAGGTTGATCATGCCTTTTATGAAATCCGGTGTTCTGGGAACCGGTGTGAACGGCATCATTCCGATAATCTCCTTGACATTCAAAATGCCGACCCCGTATTCCTCGTCGGCCAGCCTGAAGATCAGATATTTCCCTTCTCGTTCTCTCTCACGCTGTTGAAGTTGTTCGTTGAGCCTGCGGATTTCCTCCTCTGCCTTTTTTCGCTCGGTCAGATCATACCATACCGTGAGCAGGCAGGGTTCATCATTGAATGTGAGGGGCCGGACAAACAACGCCACCCAGAAAGGGGTGCCGCCAGCTGTTCTGCCGTTGATTTCATAATTGTTCACATATCCTTGGGCCGCCAACGTATCTGACAATGCCTTCCGGTCATCGGGGTCATAATATTCCACGGCTCTGTGCTTCAGCAACGTCTCAACAGGTACCTCGAGCACCTCGCTCGCGAGTTTGTTTGCATAGACAATGTCGTTGCCCGGGACCCGACTGATGACGATCGGCACTGGCATGGTCTCGGTGATCATCCGGAAGCGTTTTTCACTTTCCCGCAGGGTGGATTCGACTCTGCTGTGCAGCTCCTCCTCCATATGATCCGAGTGATCGGCATTCATCTCGATCATCAGTTCCAGATCAGCCTTTTCTGTTTCAAGGTCAGATATCTTCTGGCGGAGTCGTTCAGTCTCCTCGCGCAGTCCCACGATCTCTGAAAGCAAGTCTTTTTTTGAAAGGTTTGATTGCGACATTATTCTGTAGGCTGTAGGCTGTAAGCGACTTTCAGATTGGAGCTTGCAGCTTACAGCTATGCTCGTACGATCGGCAGACGTACCATTGTGGTGACGGTTATAACCTCTGGCGTCTGTTGAATGGTTTCAAACTTCCATGCCAGATGGGCGTCATAATCATTGAGTATTGTCAAAAAGCCCAAGCCGGAGTCGGTTCCTACAAATCCATTCCCTTCCAACTGACGGAGATACAATTCATCAAGGTCCTCTGTCAGCAATCTCTGGATAAGGTGCTGAAATTGTCCCACTGTCTCAGGGTTCACACTGTTTTTCACATAAAATCTCAGCGCGTCATTGGAAAGATATAAGCAGATGCTCATCGGGTAGCTGGAGGGTTTGTAGCTGAATTTTATGGCATTCTCCAAGAGTTCGTTGGCAATATAACTGACCGCGTCTTTTACTTCAGCCCGGGAATCTTTGTGAATCGGGAAAAATGTTCCCCAGTAGTCGGCCAGAAAATCAGCGGAAAGGCTGTTGCCCCGCCAGCGATCTTGAAACGACTGTGTGCCGGGCGAAAAGCTGATGACCAGAAACTCCTGACTATTTCCCATTTCAATAAAGTCTCCGAATATTTCAGACATTATTATCTCCCAATTATGATGAAGGATGAAATTTGAAGGATGAAATTTGAAGGATGAAGGATGAGGGATGAAGGATGAAATTTGAATCAAATTTCAAGTTTCAAATTTCAAGTTTCAAATTTCAAGTTTCAAGTTTCAAGTTTCAAGTTTCAAGTTTCATTCAATACATACTTCCGCTTCTGGCATGAGCCGTTTCAGATTTTCCAATGTTCTGGCATGCCAAGGAATTTCGCGAGCGCCCCGGACGAGAAGCCTGCTGCTTTTCTGCTTACGCAATTTGAGCACAAACTGAGATATCACATTGATCCCCGGGCTATTCAGAAATTCCAGGTCTTGCAGTTGCAATGTGATGGTCGCCAGCTTCTGATCCATGACATGATTAAGCACTGAACATGGCCCACTCTCTAATCCGTCGTATCGGTGGCCTGAACAAAACGGGTCTCCTCTCCGGTGATCGTCAGCCCATGTCCACGCTCACGATTGGTGCGGTCTCCCTCATCATCTCCGTCTGTCTTGTGACCGGAGAAGATCATTGTCGGCGTCTCCTCCTCTCCATCTTTTTCCGCCGCATCGCGCCGGGATTTTCGGGCCTTACGGCCTTTGGCACTGGCATAGATGGATAATGAGACCGTCTTCTCAGGGTCATTCCAAACGACTGTGTAATTTGATCTTTGAAGAATCCGTCTGAACATTTCCTCAAGGGTGACGTCTTTCAACCTGATGCTCACAGGCAAATCCGCCCCTTCCCCCTTGAAGATGATGGTATAACCGGATTTGTTCGCAAGCCTTTCAAGTACATCTGCCAAGGCTTCTTCCCTCGCGTCCAGGGAAAATACCGGGGCATTTGCGGCCCTTCCGGATCCGAATGAACGGATTGCGTTATCAGCCAAGACAATCGCTCCGACACATATAAGAACATATATCCATTTCATATTGAAACTCGAAAGTTGGAGTGTGCCCATCTGCCCATTTCTGATTATAACGCTTTTCGGGGAGGCCGCGTTCGGTCCGTGAACGTGCTCGTGAACGTCAAAGTTCACGTTCACGGGCACATTCATGGGCCTCCCTAAATCCGTTATAATCAGTTCTTTGCCAATGACAGGCGGCGTTGCGACACACCCGAAAATTGAAAGTTGAATTTGAACTCAGACTTGAACTTGAACTTAGACTTGAACTTGAACTTAGGAGTCACGCAAAAATAACTTCACATTCCTTGGGAATTTATAAGCGATTCCCATACCATGAAACCGGAAAGAATGTGAAATTATTTTTGCGTGGGCCCTTAGACTTGAACTTGAACTTAGACTTGAACTTAGACTTGAACTTGAACCTCAACATTCATTTACGTCCAAGTTCAAGGGCACGTTCAAGTCCAAGTTCAAGGGCACGTTTAAGTTCAAGTTCAAGGGCACGTTCAAGTTCCTCCCCTAAATCCGTCATAATCAAAAAAATTCATGCCGTGTGTATCTGTCGCTCATGAGGGTCATGCCCTTCTGGTCATAACTGTCGTCATTCGGATAATCGGACCAGACTTCAATCTTCGGCACGGAGACGTGGAAATAGTTCACGTCAATCCTGCCCCCCGCGTCGAACCAGATTTTGACGAAGAGATCCGGGTTGTTCAAATTTCCCCAAGCCACATCATCCGGGCTGGCGTAAATGTGCCCCCAGACCACCTCATCGCCCCGGCCGGTTGTGTCATAGCCGCCTTGGCGCCACATCCCTTCAATGGGCCCCTTCTCCTCTGTATGGATAATGGAGCCGATCCTGAGATCGTTGATGGTGATATCCCCTGATGGATTGCTTGCAAGAGAATATCCTGAGGGCGAAAGCCCATCTTCCTCCTGCATGGCCGAATCACTTCCCCCGTCCTGATAATAGTGGCGGATGTATCTCATGGCCATGGTGGTGGTCCCCTGCTCATCAGGCATACCGTCATAGATATAATCGGAGTAAACCGTGATATCCGGAACCGACACATGGAAGAAGTTGACATCCAGCCGGCCGTTGCGATCAAACCATATCTTCACAAAGAGGTCCGGGTTGTTCTCGCTGCCCCAAGTCACATCGCTGTGATGTGCGTGGAAGTGCCCCCAGATGACTTGGTCTCCTCCGGCTGTTCTGCCAGTGCCGCCTTTTTTCCAGAATGCCTCGATATCCCCCTTTTTTTCTTCGGTGTGGATCACCGCCCGAATCCAGAGGCCGGATCCGACCATATAGCCGATTTCACTCGCTTCGTAGGCCCCGATATCCGGGTTGGAACTTCCCGGGTTGGGACGAGGGTTCCCTTCGATATCTTCAGGCGGCACATCCGCGGTCAGGGTTCCCCCGCCTGTGCAACCTGAAAAGGACTGGAGATGAAAGTCGTATGGGTTCTCATTGATGAAGTCCGGGTCGAAATTGATGTTCCAATTACTGAAATCCCCGTCCTGAATATCAGAGTAGCTGGCATTGATGACGGAATCGCCTTCAGCATGCATTTGTTCCGGCGTGTTTCCCCAAAGAATGGTATTCAGCACCGTCGCGGTGGAACCGTCGTAGCAACCGATGCCGCCGCTCTCATTCTCTGACGCGGTGTTGAACACAATCGTATTGTTGACCACGATGGCCGATGACTGTTCATAGTAGCTGATGCCGCCCCCCACCCGTGCACTGTTGGCATGGATCACGGTGTTGACGATCTTCCCGGAGGAGCCGAATACGCAAATCCCGCCACCCCAGTTGTCGCTGGTGTTGTTCTCAATGACGTTTCGGCTGATCTCAGCAGATGAGTGTTGACAAAATATCCCGCCACCATCGTAATCTGCGGTGTTGTCTGAAATCGTGTTGTTCTCTATGAGGGATGACTCGCTTTCACCGATGCTGATGCCGCCGCCATCATAGCCGGCGCGATTGCCTGAGATCGTGTTGTTCTGTATGACCAACGAACTCCCGCAATCACTTACTTCAAGACCGCCGCCACTCTGCTCGGCGATGTTTCCGGTGATGGTGTTGTCGCTGACAATCATATCAGCGGCATAAAGCGTCATTCCTCCGCCATAATGTGCCGTGTTTCCTGTGATCGTATTCCCGCTCACGGTCCCGGAACAGGGATTCTCAGCACAATAAAAGCTGACGCCGCCACCGGACGCAGAGGTTTGGTTCTCCTGAATGAGATTGTTTGTCATGGCCACATCAGAAGATACCACACCGATCCCGCCGCCCCAGTCTTGGGTGGAACGGTTGTTTCGGATGGTATTGCCGTTGATGATCACAGCGGAGGAGGCATCCACATAAATTCCACCGCCGTTTTCGTCTGTGTTTCCGTTTTCAATCACGAAGCCGTCAAGGGTGATCTTGTCGGATGAGGAAATCTTGACCCCTCGGCCTGCGTTTCCAGCGTCAATGATGCTCGGAAACGCGACAGGGTCCCGGGTGTTCTCCAAGAGAGGAGAGTACCCGCCATAGAGCATGATGTGATTGGTGGAGACAATGGTCATGTTCTCATGGTATGTTCCGCCTGCCACATAAATGGTGTTGACTTCCGGATTGGCCCGGGCCAAGTCAATTGCCTTCTGGATCGTTGCCAAGGCATGTCCTGTTCCCCATGCATCACCCGGATTGGTGTCATCTCCGACACCCTCCTGAACATGGTAAGCCGCTTGGTCTCCTGTCACCGCAGACGTGTTGTCGGCATTTTCCGGCTCCCATCCTGCCAGTCGGGCCAGCAACCACCAGAATGCCTTCCCTTTCTGATAACAGTTGAAACATTCGGAATGGGCGCAGTCGTCACAAGTGGGGCACTCATGGGAGGCACACCAACTCACGCACCATTCACACGCGTCTGATCCGTTGGGATGGTATTTTCCGTCCGGATCATGGCTCTCGATATCCGCAAAATCAAAGAGCGGCCTGTTGTTCGCCTCGCAGAAGGATCGGATCCGGTTGTTGTTGGCGTAGAGGGTTCCTGAAGGTCCGGTTCCGTCCAGATGTCCTGTCATATAGACAAAGGTGACATTCGGATAATCGCTCTCAAGCTGGCTCATTCGGGTCAGATAGGTCTCCACCACTTCCGTGGTGGCATCGGACAATTGCCCACACCAGGACCACATCACCAGATTTGTGTCGGGATGGGCATTTAGATGTTCCCGGGTTTTCGGTACCCATTCGTCATACCCGAGATCCGGATCATCTTCGTCTATCAAGGGCATGATGTATGTGGCACTCTCATTTTCAAGCATGGCCATGCCAGTGACAATCTGACTCCCATGGGACGTGTGCCCATAATAGATGGTGAACCCCGAACGCACTTGGGAGAAATAGTGCGTCGGAATGTGGGTGAAATCCGACGCGGCCTGATGGCCCGCGATAATTGCCGCGGCATCGGTCGGCAGGATGCCCAAGCATGGCGCAACCCCCATAATCATGGAGAACACCAGTTTTGTCATGTTTAAAGCAAGCTTCCGCATCTTTTCAACCTCCTTTTTTTGGAAGGATGAAGGAACTATTTCATCCCTCAGATTTCATCCTTCATCCCTCAGATTTCATCCCTTATCATCAGGTCAATGCTTCCTTAAAGCGGCTTTCAGGTAATAGAAGTCAGGTTTGTCATCAAATCGCAATCCCATAAGTTCAGGTCAGACTTTCAAAACTCCATCCTTCATCCTTCCATAAAGCGGCTTTCAGGTGACAGCCGTCAGGTTCAGAATCCCCTTTGTTCGGGTCAGAGTTGTTTTTCCATTCTCCTTTGGCTTTTTACCTTTTTACATTTTATGACGGTCTTTGTCGCAATCCCTGAGTTCAGGTCAGTCAAAACTTCATCCTTCATCTAAGGATGCCGAACCCTCTTGGGGAATCGGAGGTCACAAATCTTTGTCCCACATTCAACTATTCATTATATGTGCTTTTTCAATTAAAGTCAAGTTGGATAAGACCGGATATTCAGGGTGACGGATGACGGACGATGGGCGTCTTTTCCGGGCCACTTGCCGCTCACCATGCAAACATGCAGAAAATGCTTAAAATAACCTTGTATTTTCTGCAATTCACGCATATAATATCCGTCAATTTCAGACATTGTTCAGGAGGAGATGTATGCTCAGGCGGAATATTGACGGGGTTTTATCAAAATGGAAGGAGAGCCGTGTGCGACTCCCCTTGCTTGTCAGAGGGGCCAGGCAGACGGGAAAGACGTCTTCTGTCATCCATTTTGGGAAAACGCATTTTGAAAATACGGTGACTGTCAATTTTGAGGAACGACCGGAATTTTCAGAATGTTTCACCTCCATGGATGTCACGGAAATCATCGAAAAGATATCGATCCTTGCAGATTCAGACATTATTCCCGGGAAAATTCAAACTCATGAAATTCAATGGATGTCGGAAACCAAATTTCTTATTGCGGCCTGATCTTCAATGGTTGGAATCAACATTCGGATTGTCAGTCCGCAACCCTTTGTCCGATGCGGCATTCAGCAGACGGTTGTCGGCTGAGACAAACGTGAACACGTCGGAATCTTCCCGGACCGTCGCGGAGTGGATCCTGAGTGCGGATGCCAGCTGAACGGCATCATAGGCCCGCAGGGGATGCTCCCGCACCAACTGGCCGGCAATTCCGACCAAGTTGCCATCCACCTCGACAACATGATATTGCGTTTCCCAGTCGTACTGAAAAATCCGTACCGTTGAGGTCACATGTTCCGGTGACAGATTTCCCTCACGTTCCAGCCGGGCCAAGGCACTCAGCATCTCCACCCAGGCAATCCGGGAGACGAAGAGTCTGTTGTTCTCTCCAGAAGAGGCGAGCCTCCGAATCCGGGCGGAACCGGTCTCGCTCACATATCGCTTGAGCAGGGCACTGGTATCCAAAAAGCAGACATTCACCATCCGCGCTCCTCAATGACAATATCCGAAACCAGCCTGTCAGATGCTCTGCCCAAGATATCAGCCAGTCTGACGCGTTCGGCCTCGGACACAGGCTCAGTTTGGGAGCGGGCGGCAGGAAGGGTGATCAGGCCCTCCTCCGCCAAGGACCGAATCCCCGCTTCGACCTCAGAGAGTGCGTCAGACGGAATCCCATCCGCATCATGAGGAGGCAGTCCGTCATGGGCATGAGCCGGGACGTCATCGACATCCTTTTCCCCCGGGGCTTCCACAAGGATTCGGACACGCTGCCCGTCAAAAAGGTCAGGAGGAACCGACGGCCTGAGGATGCCGGCCTCATATGTTGCCTCGATGGTGTTCATTCTGTTCAATCCTTTTTCAACAGGTCTAAAAGTCTTTTTCAGCCCTTCTTGGGAGTGCCCTCTCGTATATTGCCTCAACGGCATCCACTCTGTCCAATTCCCTTTTCGCCACGGGCATCTCCAGTTGTTTTTACAAGCATTGTTCAAGATACAGAAAATAATCTTCCCTGCTCATTTTTGCAGTCCTCATATTTGCCTGAACAATGTCCGCATCAATCTCTTTGTAAGTCGGAATGACAACAGGACGAGGAGATCCTTCTCTCACATACATTCTGTGGTCCCCTTTCTGCCTGTCAAAGACAAAACCGGCTTTCTGAAAGATACATTCCAGCACTTTCCAATGAATTGGTGTTATGCGTGGCATCGGTCAGAACCAACCTCGTCAGACATCAGATGCAAAGGAATGTTCATGTATTTTTCCGGCCCTTTTTTTTCAGGATCGGAATTCGACACAGGTCTGAATCCGCATTCCTTCAGCACAGTGTTCAGCGTTCCGCGTTCGACACAGGAGGTCAGAAACAGACAAAGCGCCTCTCTGAGATTCCTTTCCGCCTGCCTTTCGGTTTCGCCTTGGGAAAACACATCCAGAGCCGGACATGAGGCCACATACCATTTTTCTTTTTCCGCAAGCTCGAAAGAAAGCTGAATGTTCAATATAATGTTGGCTGACATCCCTTTACCTCTGCATATTGACTCTTTTTTCAAAACAGTTGCCGTGATGGAGGGATCGCCTCATCGTCAAGCCGTCTCTCACATTTACCGAAAATCTAAATCAACATGAAATTTGAATTCTATCAAGCTATTATTCTCTTGTCAAGTCTAATTTTTTCTATAGTAAGTTTGTCATTATTCTTGCTTTTCAAGGAGATGAACCTAAAGCTTGACTTCATATGTTGACTCAATCTCCTCGATCATCAGTTCCATTTGTTGGGGCGCATGTGCATATTTTTGATAGGCATCTATGGCCGCTTTGGATATGCTGACCGATTTCTCCTCTTTGTCAATGCCGATGTATCGTCTCCCCTCACTGATCGCGGCGATGGCCGTGGTTCCGCTTCCGATGAAGCAATCCAAGACAATGTCATCCGGTTCGGTCAACAGTTTGATCGCTCTTCTCGGCAATTCCATCGGAAATTTTGAGTCGTGATCGGCGTTGCTCCTGACAGAGGGGATTTCCCAAACTCCTCTCGATCCCCAGTTGATCCACTCCTCTTTTGTCAGCCGTGATCGGTCAATTTTTGTGACACCGGGTTTCCAGAAAATGTAAACATATTCAAATTCATCCACCGCCCGATAGGAGAGGGTATGCCATTTTGAGTTTTCCCAAGCCGCATCCTTCACCCATACACGTCTGTCATAGGGGTACAAACCGGTGTTCAACGCCATCTCCTCAATCATGCCGCCGATGATCAGCACCCGGGTCTGAGGCTGATACTTTCCCCCTCTGATGTTGTTCCCGCTTAATCTTCTGTGGATGGTCTGCTCACTGCAACCAAAGTGTTTGGCCAATTGATATCGATTCCAGTCTGGATGCTTCTCTTTCACATTCAAAATCTGTTCCCTTGTCAGGCTGATCTTTCTTCTCGACACATTTTCCGCCATTATCTTGGGCATCGCCTCATCTTTGAAACACAAAATGTCAGCGATGTTGATCGCCAAGAAACCACCCGGTTTCAGCAGACCGTAATGAAGGTTTATGGTTTCTCTGAGAAGTGATTTCCAATCGCCATACGTCAGATCCTTTTCATACGCTTTTCCCACAAAGTAGGGCGGAGACCAAATGCTCAACGCGATGCTGTCCGGTTCCATCTTTCTGAGCAGAATTCTCGCATCGCCATGATATATATTGTTGGGTGACAGATAATCTGTGAATTTTATGATTCCCATTTCGCCGCACATTCTCCCGAAGTTTCATTATAATAAATTTTTTGGACACGCCAAGAAGCCTTTGCCTTCAATTTGGAAAAGCTCAATCTGACCCGAAAATCCTCACCCCGCGTGGGCGCATTTCTTCCTGCCAACCAAATGTTGTCATCACAACTTGGATTATATCTGTCTTGCAACAGACCGTTTGGTATTCCTGCAATGGTCAACTCTTTCAGATGATGGATGTTTTCCACATCCTCGTATTTGAAGTGTACAAGTGAGGTGGTCGCCAAATAATATTTCTCTCCGTATTCTGAAATTTCAGGCAAAAATCCTTTTTCGTTGACCTCAACATTTGAACGCCTCTGACGCACCCACATGGATGTTTGAGACATCTGTATTGTTGCCGACCTGTTTTCTTTCTCAGCCTTTGAATCAACAAACAAGGCTTGCCTGACGGTCTGATCAGGCAAAATGACATATCTTGCCTTTTTATAGTCAACCGTTCCGTAAATACGTTGCGGGACGTTGTGACCCGGCAATCTGTCCAACAATTCCCTTGTGATGTCTTCAGCAATGTCTTTCACATTATCAGGTGATTTCAGGAAGACCTCATGGGCTTCCATGCCAAAATCCAAAATGGCTTGAAATATCCAACGAAGGGTAAGCTTCTCAATTTTCTCAACTTCATCAAGAGTCAGATCATTCGGTTCTTTTTCATTCATTGCTTTTATCTTTTATCCAAATTAGCTGGGCAACACAAGCCATTTTCACATTTTCACTATACTTTTGCACTTTTTTGTAACCCATTGATAATACTGCAAATCTGAAATTAGGCGTCAAAATGGCCAGATTCAATGATATCAACAGTTTACAACGCGTCCAGCAGGTCAAAATCCAAAAAGTGCAAAAGTATAGATTTTCACAAAAAAAGGGAAAGCATTTCTGCTTTCCCTTTGGCTGCAAGTAAGCTGTAAATTGCTGATTATAACGGATTTAGGGGAGGCCTTGAACTTGAACGTGAACTTATACTTGAACGTGAACGTGAACTTATACTTGAACTCGAACTTGCCCACAAATGAACATTCAAGTTCAAGTTCACGGGCACGTTCACGTTCACGCTCACGTTCACGGGCAGGCGGCCTCCCCGAAAAGCGTTATAATCAGGTAAATTGTAAGCTGTAAGGGATATCTGAACTTACAGCTTCGAGCTTACAGCTATTTCCTGCCCGCATATTCCACATAAGTCATGGCCACCGTCCGATAAACCAAGTGCGCGAGTTTTGAGAACGGCAGGAACACAAACAGATTGAACACAAAGACCAAGTGGACAAAATAGATGAAATAAGAGAGTCCTGCCAATTCCCCGAGCCGTGTCATCTCCGTCAGCATGCCGGTCAGGCCCACGCCCAAGACGATGAAGAGCAGGTACCAGTCCTTATATGTGCTCACCTCGTCGGTCTTGGAGAGCCGGTCCTTGATCATCAGGCACGAGCCGATCACCAACGCGATGCCGCTGACATTGGCCAGCCACTTCACCGCGCACATCTGGGGATAGGGGCCGTGCGCCTGCAACACATACAGGGAGAAGAAGAAGCAGTTGGTCACGATGAAAAGTCCCAGAAAGCTGTAAAAGACCATCATATGGGATGTTGCCCGCGCTTCGTTCTCGCCACACTCTGAGAACTTCTTATGCTTCAAGATCGTCGGTATCACCCGGCCCAAAGCCGCGAGGAACCCAAGCCCCTCAATGGTTTCCTTGTCGGTCTTTCCCTCAAGCAACGCGTTTTCGTGGATGTCCTTCATGAACCGCTGAAGGCCCAGCGCGAAGATGGCCACGACCCAGATGGACGTCGGGACGAAGATCAGATCCACCAGCCATGTGTGAAAGAATTTCGAGTGGACAATCTCCTCACCGACCGGGCTGAAGTTGAGCCAGTTCACGCCGACGGCCTTCAGGAAAAGTCCGAGCACCAGAAATATCGCGACAGGAATCAGGAAAAGCACCGGCAACATCTTCGGATCGTTCACCATTTTGGCCAGCCATTGCGGGGTCGCGTATTCCTCTATCGCGTAAGAACGGACCGCACCGAGCACATCACCCGGCTTTGCGCCCCTGGGACACAACGCGGTGCAGTCTCCGCAATTGTGGCAAAGCCAGATGTCCGCGTTTCCCACCAGCCGATCCTTCAGTCCCCACGATGCCGCGATCATCTCTTTTCTGGGAAAAGGTTTGGTTTCCGGGGAGATGGGACAGGCCACCGAGCAGGTCGCACATTGAAAGCATTTCTTGAGCGTGTCCCCCCCGAGTCCTTGGATCTGATTGATAAACTCAACATCAGGCTCCAAAAGATATTTGTCCGCCATTAAAAAAACCTCCTTATAACAATGCGTGATGCGTGATGCGTGATGTGTGATCAATATTTCACCTCACGTTTCACGTTTCACGTTTCACGTTTCACGTTTTCACGTTTCACGTTCAGAATCCTTTGAACGGATTCGGGCCGAGCTCCTCAATGGATTCCACAAATTCATTGATGATTTTGGGAACCTTGTCATATTCGTCAATCGCGATCTGGAACTGGGTGACCCGTTCCTCTTCCAAGGCCAAGCTTGCCAGCGCGTCACCAATCTTCTTCATCCGGATGTCGGCCAGCTCACTCCCCTTGACAAAGTGGCACTGGTAATCATCCCCGTATTTGCAACCCAAAAGGAACACCCCGTCCATTCCTTGGGAAAGCGCGTCCTTGATCCAGATCACGTTGACGGACCCGAGACATCGCACCGGGATGAGGCGGACATCTGCGGAATAGGATAGCCGGTTCAGACCTGCGATATCAAGCGCGGGATACGCGTCGTTCTCACAGACCAGCCCGAGAACCCGCATGGGTGGTTCGTCATAATCATCCTCAGACGGCACCCCCACCGCCTTGACCATGGACCCGATGCTGTCAATGTTGTAATCCTCAAAACCGATGATCCGCTCCGGACAGGCACCCATGCAGGTTCCACAGCGACGGCACCGGCTCGGATTCGGTTTGGGCGTCCCCTTCTCATCATCATCCAGCGCGCCAAAGGGACATTCCTCTGTGCATCGTTTGCACTGGGTACATCTCTGAAAGAAGAAGTCCGGGAAGGTCATGTCTCCGGATCTCGGGTGAACCGAGACCCCCCGGTTGCTGCATTCGAGACACTGGATCGCCTTCAGGGCCGCACCCGTCGCGTCATCCATGCTCTCTTCCATGGTCATGCTCCGGCGGATGCCGCCAGCCGCGTATATCCCGGTCCGCTGGGTCTCATAAGGGAAACAGATGAAGTTCGAGTCGCAGTATCCGTCAAACAGGCCGATGTCACGGAAGGAGGGCCCCTGACGATACGCGAGATTCACCACCGGATCATCCACCGTTGCCGGGACCATGCCGGTTCCCAAGACCACCAGATCGGCCTTGACCTTGATCTTCTCCCCCAGCAACGTGTCATCCACCTCCACGATCATGCCTTCCCCGTTTTTGGACACGCTGACCACACTCCCCTTGGTCATGAATATGCCCGGATCCTGCTGGAGGCTTTTGTAAAAGTTCTCTGAAAGACCGGGGGTACGCATATGCTGATAGAAAATGAATGCCTTGCCGTCCTCGTAATCCTCGCGCACATATTTGGCCTGCTTCAGGCCGACCAGGCTGGTCACCGAGCTCGCGTAGCTGAAGTCACTGTCATCCTCACCCTTTCCGGGACTCTGGACAAACGCGACCGATTTGGCTTCTTTGCCGTCCGAGGGTCTGGTGACCTTTCCTTTTGCGGCCATCTCCTCAAACTGGCAGTTGGTCACCACATCCGGCAACTTGCCATATCCGAGGTGCTCAAACTCTCCCTCTTCGGGCTGATACGGACGCCATCCCGCGGCAAGGATCACCGCGCCAAATTTTTCACCGTCGGGATCAATGGTCAGAATGTCCGCCTTGCCTTTGTTGTATTCCAGATACAGCTCTTGCTGCTTCTCCACATCCAGATCTTTGCCGCTTTCATCCTGCTTCATCTCTTCCGGCAACGGATACGGCACGTCGAACTCGATTTTCTCATCCGGTTTTTTCAGGGTGACGGTGAAGTTCCCCGGCTCACCCGCGATACGGGCCACCACTGTATTTGTCTTCACTGTGATGTTTGAATGGTTTTCCAGCTCATCAATCTTGGCGTTGATGATCGGCGGGATCAGCTCCTCATACGGATCATCAACCGGAAGCTGTTTCCGCATCTTTGCCGCGTATCCGCCGATGTGCGGCTCCTTTTCCACAATGGTCACATCATACCCGGCCTTTGCCGCGTCAATCGCGGCGGAGATGCCGGTGATGCCGCCGCCGATCACCAAGATGTTCCGGCTGAACGTGTCAAGCTTGTAGGGTTCCGGCAGGTTGATCTTCCCCACCCGCACCATGCCCATCTTCAGGTAGTCCTCGGCCATCATCTGAACCCGGTCAAAGGTCTCTCCGGCCTCCTTCTCCTCCTCGGTCAGAGCGGGGAAGTCGGACCTCGGATGGGACCAGACCACCCCTTCCCGCAGATTGACCCGGTCAAGCAGGCATCCGTCAAACCGGAAGGTGTCGAAGTTGACTCGGCGGGAACACGCGGCGATCACCAGCGTGTTTGTCCCATCGGCAATGTCCTTCTGAACCATATCCAAGCCAGCCTTGCCGCAGAGAAACTCATGCGTCCTCACCGGATGCCCCTCTTCGTCGGCCACATCACTCAACGCTTTTATATCCAGGGAATCCCCGATTCCGCAACCTGTGCAGATGTAAACACCGTACTTTTTGTCCATAAGTCATCTCTCCTGTCGTTGGTTGTCGGTTGTTTGTCGTGTGTTGTGTGGTGGTGTGTTGGTGGTGGTGTGTTGTTGGTTGTGCGTTGTTGGTTGTGCGTTGTTGGTTGTGTGTCAATCATGTTCAGCGACAACTGACGACTGACCACAAACAACTGACAACTGACAACAGACTGCAAGCCACGAGCCACTGACCACAAACAACGGACCACAAGCCACTGACAACGGACCACTGACAACGGACCACTAACCTTTGAGCGTCTGAATCGCCTTCAGGGCCATGCCGGTGGCGTTCTGATTGGATGAGACCACATCTGCCGGCTTGTTGGCGCAACCGGCCGCAAACATGCCGCCTTTTTTGAAATCATTGATGACAAAGCCGTCCGCGTTGTATCGCAGTTCTCCGGCAGGAAGCTTTCTTGCTGCCGCGGTCGGCTGCATGCCGGTGGCAAGGACTGCCATCTGCACGGTCTGGCTGATCTTTTCGCCGGTCACCGCGTTTTCTGCCACCACAGTGACATCCCCGTTTCCGGCATCCTGAACCTCGGCGACCTTGCCTTTGATCAGAACGACATTCTCATCCGCCTTGATGGTCTTGTAAAACTTCTCATACCGCTGGCCGGGCGCCCTGACATCAATGTAAAAGATGTGGACCTTGGCATTGGGGTGTTGTTCCCGAATGTATGTGGCCTGTTTCAGGGAGGCCATGCAACAGACATAGGAACAATAGGGGAGATGATTTTCATCCCTTGATCCCGCACACTGGACAAACGCGATGCTCTCTGGTTCCTTGTCATCCGAAGGGCGAAGGATTTTTCCGCGGGTGGGTCCGCTCGGGGAGGCGAGCCGTTCCATCATCATGTTGGTGATGATGTTCGGATATCTGCCGAAACCGAGATTGTCAATTCTGGAGGCGTCATAAGGTTCCCAGCCGGTGGCCCAGACGATCGCGCCCACCTTGAGGTTCATGGTCTTTGCCTCCATGTCCAAGTCAATCGCGTCATACTTGCACACGTCCTTGCATCGTTTCGCGTCTTCTGTGCCGATGATCCGGGGAGAAAGGAGATAACGGGCAGGAAACGCCATTTCAAAGGGGAGATGTGCGCCCTTGATCCGGTTCATCCCAAAGTTGAATTCGTTGGACATCTCGGTCTCACAGACTGTCTCACACTCGCCGCAACAGGTGCAGTTCTCATTCACATATCGGGGATGAAGCCTGACATTGACATCGTAACTGCCGGGTTTTCCATGGACCTCTTCCACCTCGGCAAGGGTGAGTACCTTGAGTCTTGGATTCTCCTTGATCCGCCTGAAATTGATCTCAAGGCCGCAACTCGGGGGGCACAATTTGGGGAAATACTGATTCAACTGGGCGACTCGCCCGCCCAGATAAGGATTTTTTTCAACCAGAAAAACTTCATAGCCGACTTCCGCAGCCTCAAGCGCCGTGGTCAGACCGCTGATGCCGCCTCCGACCACCAAGATGCTTCCACTGTTTTCTGCCATATTTGTCTCCCTTGAAAAATGAAAAATGAACCCCAGCCCGTGCCCCAGCCCGTGCCCGTGCCCGTGCCCGTTCCCCCGTTGCCCCTTGCCCGGCAGGGGCAAAAGGGCACGGGCAAGGGGCACGGGTACGGACAGCAAGGGGCACGGGCAGGGGCAAGGGCAAGGCAGGGGCAAAGTCAGGGTCTTAACAAAAACCTCCAAGCATCCTCAGACACCCAGAGGTTTTATTGAGGGGCGATGGGCGTTTGTCTCGCCCCTTGCCCCTCGCCGATTGCCTCTCACCCATGCTAGGCATCAGGAATGATCTTGATGTAATCCTTCTTGAACACGTCCCATGTCTCGGCTTTGGGATCAAACTTGGAGTTGACAAAGCAGAACCAGTTCTCATCATCTTGGCCCGGATAGTCGCACTGATAGTAGAACCCCGGATAACGGGTTTCCTTACGGTACTGGATGTGACGCAGATGCGATTCCACAGTCCAGATGCGATGGATGATCTCCCATGCTCTCATCAGCTCATGAACATCACCGGCAGCCAGCTTCTCACAGTCTTCGCGCATCCCCTCCAGCTTTTCCATCACAATCTCAAGGCATGCGCTGGTGGTCTGATAGAATGTCGCGGTTCCCGCGCCGTACTCATGGGTGGCTTTCATCATCCGGTACATCATCCCCTCAGGCTTGAGGTAGTTGGGGTTGATGTCAATGGCTGTGGTGTATTCACAGTTGTCGAGGAAGGTTCTTACCGGTCTGTAGACGATGTCAACCAGTTCATCTTTGCCCTGGCTTATGGCCGGTGCAAAGTCGGCAAAATCCTTGGCATATTTGACCATCTGTTTCGCGACCATACGTCCTTCGGCATGAGAACCGGAGGAGAACTTGTGACCGGAGCAGCCCACGCCGTCGCCTGAGGTAAACAGGCCGTTCACGGTGGTCATCCGGTTGTAAACCTTGCCGTTGTCCGCCTTGATCTTGTAGGCATCCGGCACCCAGTCATAGTCGGGGCCGGAAGTCCAGAGACCGCAACATCCGGAGTGGGAGCCGAGCAGGTAGGGCTCTGTCGGCATGACTTCGGAGTTCTTCTTCTCAGGCTCTGTGTCGGTCGCGCACCACAGGTTGGCCTGACCACAGGTCATGTCCAAGAAATCCTCCCACGCTTCTGACTCGAGATGCTTGAGTTCTTTCTTGTCCATGGTCTTTCCCAGCTTGGCCAATGCGGTCACTGTGTCCATGATGATGGGGCCGCGGCCTTCCTTCATCTCGAACAGCATCAGGTGGTTCCGCAGACAGGTCGGGGTGATGGCGGCTGTTCCGTAAGGTGCATATCTCTCAAGCTCCGCCTTGGCGGCATCGCTGCCTGCAAAAGCTTCGCCCAGTCCATTGAGGGTTTGGGCTTTGAACAGGAGGAACCATGCGCCCACAGGACCGTAACCATCTTTGAAGCGGGCCGGGGTGAAACGGTTTTCCATCATGGACAGCTCGGCACCGATTTTCATGCACAGGGTGTAGGTGGAGCCTGAGTTCCATACCGGATACCATGCACGGCCTTTGCCCTCACCCATTGAACGGGGCTGATAGATGTTCACCGCGCCGCCACAGGCAACCATCATGGTCTTGCATTTGATGACATAGACTTTGTTCTCACGGACAGAAAAGCCGACCGCGCCGGCGATCTGGTTCTCCTTGTTCGCGTCCAGAAGCAGCTCGACGATGAACACCCTTTCCAGAACATTATCTTCGCCAATGGCCAGTTTGGCAGCTTCGGCCACGATCCGCTTGTAGGACTCGCCGTTGATCATGATCTGCCATTTGCCCGTGCGGACCGGGGTGGCGCCGGCTTTGAGGGTCCCCATCTTCTGACCCTTCTTTCCGTCCAAGGTCTTGCCTTTGTCATCTTTCTTCCAGATGGGCAGTCCC
>JAOZRQ010000381.1 GCA_029940115.1 Desulfobacterales bacterium | reverse complement strand
CATAGAGCTGTTCATGTCACCAAGAGTGATTCCAAAAAGCGGTCAAAAGATTATATAGGATTTAGACGGCCTAGTTTTGATCACAGCTTCCAGAAGGCGCATATCTTCTGGGTGCCGAAGGAGTATCTGCCGTAAAACATATATTTTCGGAGTTGTAATAATGCCGACTATTTTACGAAAAGGGCCATATCGGATCTATTTCCACACTCACGAGCCGAATGAACCGCCGCATGTCCATGTGGATCGGAACAGTTATTCAGCCAAATTCTGGCTGAAACCGGTCTCAATGTCACGAAACCGGGGATTCAGTCCAAGAAAAGAGACCTAACCGATTAAAATAATTTGTAAATATTAACTTGATGACATGCCTGAGATTAAACCGTCCAAAAAAATATGTAACAAAGTAATCAAGCTTCTGGAGCAGTATGAAAGATTGTGTGAAAAGATAAGGTCTGATTATAACGGTCCCGTGTTCGCCCTTCGCCCTTCGACAAAGCTCAGGGCACGTTTGCTCCTGCCGTGCCCCCGTTCCCTGAGCCTGTCGAAGGGAACATCATCGGGTAAAAGCAGGAGCTGAGAAAATCCAGGGAGGAAACAAACATGACCGATTTCAAAGACATGAAACCGGATGAACTCAGAAGCATGTTTGCTGATGATTCCCACAAAAGTCTGTTTGATGATGATGACTATATGGTTCTGGCTTCGCAGATAGCGGAGACCGGAGATGACGGTGTCACATATCTTGCGAACATGCTCGGTGTCTGTGACGAAACCCGGTCAAAAGCTGTCCTTTTCGCAGTCAGCAGGAGCCGAAAAAAACAGCATGAGATTGTAAAGCTGTTGGGAACCTGTCTAAATGACAAACGCCCTCTGATTGTAAGCGAGGCCATAGACGGGCTCATACGTCTGAATGACAGGACCCATCACAGAAAAATCATGTCTTATCTCACATGCCGATCCGAATATGTGAGAGGCGCCAAATTCGTATCGATGGAATGACAATGAACCACATATCGAGAATTCGACTAAAAAACATCCGAGGTTTCCAAAATCTGGAAATTGACCTCTTACGGAAAGAAAGACAACCGAATCGGCTCATCCTGGTCATCGGCAGGAACGGAACATGCAAAACCACCCTGCTGCGTTCCATTGTGATCGGTCTGTGCGGCGAAACCGAGGCTCATGCCCTCCTTTCGGAACCCCTTGGGGAACTGATGACAAAGGGCGAACAAAAGGCGGAGATCGAAATGGATCTGCTGCCAGGGCCTTCTGACGATCCGATCACCCTCACGACGAAAATTGAGAAGGACCGGGACAAGACGGTCATCATCCGGGAAAACAGTGGAGAGGGCAGACTGTCCGATCCCCCATTTCTTTGCGGCTATGGAACCGGACGTTCCGCCACAGGATCCGAAACTGGCAGGCCCTATCGGATTGCCGAGTCAGCCCACACACTGTTCAACTACAACGAGACGCTCACTGACCCTGAACTCACCCTGCGCCGCCTGCGGGATTACCTTGTTGCCGACGCATATGAGAAGGTCATTCAGAATGTCAGAAGGCTGCTGGCCCTTTCAGATGAGGATGGGATTCGCCTCCGCAGAGGCGGCGGGATTGAGTTGTCCGGCCCATCGGTTGGCAGGCAAATCCCGTTGCAGGCATGGGCGGATGGTCCCCGCATCTTCCTTCATTGGCTCCTCGATCTTTATGGATGGGCAATGCGGGCGGAAAGACTCACATCTTCCGGAGGAATGAGAGGCATCGTCCTGATTGACGAAATTGAACAGCATCTGCATCCCTCATTGCAGGCCGGAATGCCTCACCGGCTGAACCGTGTGTTCCCGGAAATCCAGTTCATCGCCACCACGCAAAGTCCGTTGACAATTTTGGGGACACGGCCCGAAAATGTCGTGAGCCTTCATCGAAGGGACAACATGATCTTTGCCGGGAAGACACCGGATTTCTCCGGATACTCCGCAGAGGACATGCTGGTTGATCACCGACTGTTCGACACCTGTGCATACCCGCCGGAGACCGATGAGAAATTGGAACGGCATCATCGGCTGTCCGGGATATCCAAAGACGAACGGACACAGGGCCAGACTGAGGAGTTGCGGACTTTGGCGAGGGAACTCATGGCGCAGCAAATCCCGGAAGTGCGTGAGAGCGTTGCGGCAAGGGAGTTGAGGAAATTGTTGCAAAGGCATGGCCTATGAGGATTTTTCGGACATGATCAGGATCAGACGGAATCGCACTGATGAAAACGGAAGTCCCATCAGACCGAATCAGGAATGGTTCGATGTGGCCCGGGAAGCCACCGCCTTGGCCATAAGAGAGAGAGGGGCGCATGAACCTGGCGAGGCGATCTACAGGCATGTCCAAGTCCGAATCGCCTTGTTCCATGAAAAATGCGCATATTGTGAGACAAAGATGACAGCGGGCAGTGACTGGGATGTGGAACATTTCCGACCCAAGGGAAGTGTCGCTGAAAATCCTGATCACCCGGGCTATTACTGGCTCACATACGAATGGACGAATCTTTGCCTCTCTTGCACACATTGCAATCAGCGTCGAAAGGACAGGCCCCAATGGGACGATTTGGTCATGATTGGTGCAGGGGAAAGGGAGATCAGTTTCCACTTGAAAGGGAAGATGCAAGGGCCATGTCACATCTGGATGACGTGCGGCGGGAGCGGCCGCTTCTTCTTGATCCGTGTTCCGACACGCCGGAAGATCATCTGAGCTTTGATGTCGTTGGTCAGATTGGAAATATTGCTGGCAGTCGCAAAGGTGTCGTCAGCATCGAAGTCTTCCACCTCGCCCGGAGGAGGCTCCGTGACGCCAGAAGGGAAGTAGTCAATGAGACGATTGCGTACCTTAAACTGATTCAAAAATATGAGACTGAAAACAACATGGTGCTTGTGCAACAGCTAAAAAAACTTTTGCAAAAATTCCTTCTCGCTGACAATTGCGCATATGCGGCCGTGGCTCGTGCTGTTGTCAACGATCCTGATGCGTTTGGTGTCCCAAGGAGATGAAAGATTTATGATCACACGCCTAAAAGTCGCAAACTGCCGCAGCCTGGCCGACATTGACATGAGGCTGGGCCCGCTCACGGTCCTGGTCGGCGCGAACGGGACCGGCAAGAGCAACCTGATTGACGTGCTGCGCCTCGTCCGGGATGCCTTGGTTCGCGGCCTGAACGGGGCCCTCCTGGATCGGCACGGCATCGGCGGGATCAGATGCCGGTCATCCAAGGCGGGGGATGTCCGTGTCCACCTCCGCCTTGACCTCCCCGACTGCGCCGGCGAATACGGCCTCGCCTTGGCCGGCACGGATGCCGGGGGATGTCGGGTGACATGGGAGAGATGTGCCGCCGAGACGGGGAGTCTCACAAGCGGCTTCGAAATCAGGGATGGGAGATGGGTGACCCCTCCCGATGGTCTCGCACCGGACCGGCCCCCGTCCGACACCGAGCTGACGCTGCCCGTCGCCGCGCATGCGAATCCGGGGGGGGCATCCGCCAGATATGCGAGCATCTTGTTGGCAGGATGGGATTCTACGCCATCCGTCCCGAGAGCCTGCGTCCGCCCCAGAAGCCCGTCAATCCCCATCCCCTGGATGAGGGGGGACGAAACATGGCATCCGTCCTGATGGACTTGGGGAGACGGCCGGCCGAGGCCGCAAGCCTGCTCGACGCGCTCAGGGTGGTCGTCCCGGATGTGGAGGGCTACACAGTGGAGCCGGTCGGCGGATACCTGGTCACCCGCCTGCGTCACGCCCCCGTCAACGGCGAGACGCCCGCGTTTGACCTGGCCCACGAGTCGGAGGGGACCCTCCGCGTCCTCGGCATCCTGGCGGCACTCCATCAGACGCCACGCATCCCCCTGGTCGCGGTTGAGGAGCCGGAGCTGAACATCCATCCCGGCGCCATCGGCATCCTGCGTGACGTGCTCCTTGAGGCGGCCCGAGGCGCCCAAGTCATCGTCACGACCCACAAGCCCGGACCTGATCGCCGACCTGCCGGCGGACACGCTGATGGTCGTGGAGAAGGTCAACGGCGTCACGAGGGTTGGGCCGATCAGCGAGGTCCAGCGCCGGGCCGTCACCGAGAGCCTCTTCTGGCCCGGCGAGCTGATGCGGATGGAAGGCCTGCGAAGAGAGGCGCGGAGGTGAGCTGCATCGTTCCCATTGTGGAGGGCCAAGGTGACATGATGGCCGTCCCCGTGCTGCTGCGCAGGATCTTATGGCATCACGAATGGTGGCACTGGACGGTTGGCCAGCCGAAACGGGCGGGAGGCTTGGGGGCCTTGCGGAAAAGGCTGGAACATTGACATGGAGGTGGCCTGTCGGCGTTCACGCTCCTTCCGACGGCTGTATCACGCGGTTGGGGAACTGGTGGGTTCGGCGGGCCCGGTGCGGGTGACACCGACTTCACCCTGAAAGAAACAGGAGATGACAGAAGATTGTTTGACAATCGGATTTGAGGAGAAAACCATGAAAATCAAACTGACGGAGGAAATATGGAGGGAGGGGAACATGTACGTCTCCCACTGTCCCGAACTTGACATCGCATCATGCGGAGAGTCTGTCGAACAGGCCAAAAGGAATCTGAGAGAGGTGATTCTCATAAACATTGAGGAGACGAAAAGGAGAGGCACATTCGAACAGTTTCTCCAGGAGGCCGGTTTCGAGGAGGAGGTTCCCGGTCATCTGCTCTCCGTGCGAAGGGAACTGGTGTCATTCACACCTGTTGAGATTGGAATCTGACATGCCCGCAATCAGACCCACAAGTTACCAAATCCAGGTGAGGGTGTTTGAATCGGCAGGCTGCGAATATGTCCGCACTCAGGGAGATCATCTGGTGTATCATCATCCCAATGCGATGCGACCGGTTGTCATACCAAAATACAGGGAGGTCCCTGTGTTTGTGATCAGGAACAATATGAAAGTGATCGGCATGTCCCGGGAAGAATATTTTCAGATATTGGAGAGTCTTTGACAGGTGCCGATTTTACCTGATGAGTGGCAACCGTCTTTGACGGACGTACCTCTTTGAATCCTGACGTGAACATTCGTTCACGTGCACGTTCACGTGCACGTTCAAGTTTAAGGCTCCCCCAAATCCGTTATAATCAGCATTTTTTTGTCCTGTACACAGCTCATAAACACAATAAAGACCATGCACATACGAAAAATTGAAATCAGAAATTTGTGGGGAAGTGACTTTTCATGGACACTCAGTGGGGACGTGAATGTCCTGATCGGCAGGAACGGCTCAGGGAAGTCGGTGATGCTGCGAATGCTCAACGAGGCAGTGTCGCCTGTCGAAGACGGCAGACTCGATTTCAGGCTGTTTGACCCTGTTGATGAGATGATTGTCGAGTTGGCGGATGACATTGTGATCCGAGCGGACAGTGAGGGCAGGGCATGACGGGGAATGGGGAGATCACCGGCCACAAACCGGACACGACACTGATCAGCACCTTTGATGTCGCCGAAAAAGGCCTGAGCCCGGACACCACGCTACTTGACTCCCAGCTTGACAGGTTGAGGCTTGAGTTTGTCACATACCAGAGAGACTTGTCAAATCAGGTGGAGGAGGCCCTCAAAGAGGATGACGGGACATCGGGAGAGACCCGGTTGGAAAGAATCCAGTCGGTCTATGAGACCAAGGAGACATTTGTCAGGATTCTGACCGAACTGTTCAGCCACACAGGAAAAAAATTTGATGAGAGGGCATTTCATTTTTTGAAGAAAGGCATCCGAACGCCGATTCCCCCGAAAAGTCTGTCATCCGGCGAGAAGCAGATGCTGATCATCCTGCTGACGACATTGCTCCAGGACGGAAGGGAATGCACATTGCTGATGGACGAGCCGGAATTGTCACTGCACATCGATTGGCAACGGAGCCTGATTGAAAACATGAGACAGATGAATCCGAATTGCCAGATCATCATGGCAACCCATTCCCCGACCGTCTATTACCAAGGCTGGATTGAGAGGGTGGCAAGGATTGAGGGGATTCGGTCATCTCCGGATGTGGCGACGGAAAGTGCCATACTGGCAGAGAAGGCGACACAATCGGAAGGGCGTGTGCGGAGAATGAGAGGTGATTTCAGAAAGTTTTCGGGAGGCATGCCGGCCAAGCTTTATCAGTTCAACCGAAAAATCGGCGCACACACCTCACTCACAAAGGATGAATGCGTCGAATTGCTGGATTTTCTCAGGGAGAACATGGTTCGTCCTGATGTGACGACATTTGCCACCCTCATCTCCAAACTCAACCGTTATGCCGATGCAAAGGAGATCTTTGACTTGATGGGGACGCACACTCATGTGAAACCCAATCATGTGACGCTCAACACTTTGATCAAAAGGGTTGGCAGAGTTGGGGAAGGCCTTGAGCTTGTTCAAAATGTGAGTGCCGACGAAAACCTGCAATTGCATCCTGACATCACCACGTTCAGTATTTTGCTCGGAAAGGCAAGGAACACCGATGAGACCAGATGGGTTGAAGAGGTGCGGAACTATTACGGAGTGAAAGCCAATGACACATACTTGAACAAATTGAGATTCAAAAGGTGACATGATGACACATGAGGATTATGAGGAGCTTGCCGAAAGAATGGAAGCAGACGCATTTCACAATGTCACCGGTGCCACTGCCATGATCCAACTGGGCATGGCGTTTGGCGTGTGGCCTGATGAGCAGAGGCTGGGAGACGTCTTGGTCTCCACCTCCCTGTTGCCGTATGACAGCAGGGACATCATGGATGACGGCGACACCCATCTGACAGATCAGGAATTCAGAAAAAACGCATTGTCCCGGAAAGGAGTGGAAAGGGAGTGCTGAAA
>JAOZRQ010000380.1 GCA_029940115.1 Desulfobacterales bacterium | reverse complement strand
TCCCTGCCGTAAGTATGCCCGGTCCGATAGGACCTCCCATTTTCAATGGTGATGATCCTGTCCTCTGTGTTGCTCAAAATCAGCGGAGAATGTGTTGCCGCAATAAACTGTATTCCGGGAAAGGTCTCTTTCAGATCCCGGACCACCTTTCTCTGCCAAGCCGGATGCAGGTGCAAATCTATTTCGTCAATCAAGACGATTCCCGAAGTCCCAGTCGCGGCATTTTCTCTCAGATGCGGGTTCAACATGACGCAACGGAACGCGATATCCCCCACGGTGGCCAGCATGTTCCAGACACAGTGGCTTAACAGGCCAAAAGGCAGGATTCTTCCGTCTCGGAATTTTGTCATCAGCGCATCTTCTCTGACATCGAAGAAGATGTTTTCGCAATCCGCGATGCAATTGCTGACCGCGTTTCTCACGACCTCAATCTCGGGCGAATCTTTCTGACGCTGTAACGCGGCCAGCTCCTGCGTTTTGAACCATTTTATGAAGATGCTGCTCTCGGAATCGGGGTTCAGCCAATGATCATATCCTCGCATCCTCGAACCTCTGGGAAGGGTTCCGATATCGGCTTTCTCATGAGGATCGCCTCTGTCTCTCCTTTTTTTCCAAAATCTTTCGGCAGGATAAGAGACGATAAGGGGCAGATCGTCGGGTTTCCCGGCCATGACATCCTTCTGAATTTTATTTAGCAGTGCGGTCAAGGGTTCCGCATTCCCGATGGTTGTCCGGCGGTCTGTGCCTGCCAAGACCTTTGACCAGCTCAGTTTCTGATCCCGTATGCGTCCGTGAAATTCAACCTTTACGGGGAACTGGGGTTCGATGCTGTGTTCATGGCTGACCACCCGGATGTCATCCTCCTGAACAGGCCGATCACTCACAAACACAGACCCGAGTGCCGTGCAAATCCCCTCCAGGACACCTGTTTTGCCCGCGCCGTTCATGCCGATGATGACATTGAAATTCGGATGGAAATCCGTTTCAAATTCCTCAAATCCCCTGAAATTCATGAGTCTCAGCCTGTCTATTCTCATTAGATGTCCTCCTCCAAGATGGACGTGAACTTGAACGTGAACATGAACTTGAACTTATGCTTGAACCTGAACTTACACTTGCCCGCAAACGAATGTTCACGTTCGGTTCACGTTCACGGACAGAGCGACCTCCTCGAAAAGCGTCATAATCAGGCAATTTCATACTCGTACAAATCTTCCTTCTCTTCCTCCTCATCGGACTCCGGCAGATTGTAGCGATACCATTTGTGATGGGGCGACCATTTGTGGCAGACCGGGCATTGGGTCTCCTTCCACAGTCTCCTGCAATTCGGACATCTTCCCATGGTCTCGAATGTGTTCCAAGCATGCATGCAGACGCACATCCACCTGTCATGGGAGTCAGGCTTGAACCCACATGTCGGGCAACAGATTTCCAACTCATCTTTTTTACGGTTGTCTCTCATTCCTCCCTCCTTTGTGTTCCATCCCTGTGTACAGGACAAAAAAAGTGATTGAGGAGAGAAACCCGGCTTTTTCTTGCAGTCGGGAAGTCGGCCCGTTTGGGAAGTCTTCGGCCGCGCCTCTTTTCCTGAGAAGATAGGTACGAAGGGTTTCGAGTTCCATATTTTAAGCTTCCTTTCAAATCCCGTAGGGACAAAAAATTTTTGTTTCACCCCGGAAGCCGAAGACAGGCACTACTCCGGCAACCCGAAAAACCCGACCAACTTGGCCAGGGCATTGAACTGGGCGAGACTGCTGTACAGGACGCCCGCCTGTTGCAAGCATTTCTCCGCATCCCCGGTGTAGCCCCTCTTGCTGAAATACCAGCGGGTGAAGTCTGTGTAGCCCTTCTCCGAGATCACCTGATCCGTCTGGTTCAGGAACTTTCGGATGTCGTCGGGACCGATCGGCTCGCTGGTGTACTTGACCTGAACCAGCCAGGCTGATGATCCGCCAAGCGGTTCCTCCGGATAGGGGGCCTTTGTCTCCGCACATTCCCCGGTCAGGTCAATCTCCACCGGGATACCCCTTTTGACGATGCCGCCCCGCCTTTCGACCTTCTTGAAGACCGGCAGCCTGACCGTGCCGGGAGTGTTGAAACACGCCGCTCCGTCCGCGTCCCGCCCGTCAAAGGCCCGCATCACCCCCTCGACATAGACCTCCGCGACCTCGCCGATGAAGTTGCTCATCCTCCCGCGAAGCCGCTTGTATTCCTCATGCCAATCTCTGACTGCCTCGGCGGGTGCCAACTTCTCGATCTCCACGGCATGCTGGTACTCAACATATCGCCGCAGCATCGGATCGCCTGGCCCTTGGTAGCTGATCAGTCCGGTGCGCTGGACCACGTCTATCCATTGGAGCTTCTCCAGCGCGGCCAGAACCTCCCCGACCCCGGCCCCGAGATCCTCCGCGAGCCGGTCCGGGTCTATGCGCTCGTCAGGATACTTGGTGGCCCACAGCACCACATTGCGGGTGAGGGGGCCCTCGTTCAGTTGCCGGCTGTAGTGGTGGAACTCACGACGATAGTGCTGCCACAACCCGCCGCTGGGATTCGTCAGCTCATGGCGCATCAGCGCCTCCAGTGCCTTGGTGGAGGGATACGCGTGTCTCTCAGCGCACGGGCTGACCATCAATTGCCTGACAGAATACGGATAGCCCCCGGTGAGCTGCCAGACCGCCTCCGCGAACGCCTCGGTGACTTTGAGGCCCTGGTTTTCCGCGAGCCGGAAGACCAGGTCGTGGGTGTGTTCCCGTGCCAGCGGCCCCAAATGATGGGCCACGATCCTGCCGGAGAGGAGCCCGCCCAACGCCTCCTCCATCAACAACGTGACCGCGGAACCGGAGACGAGCAACGGGGCCCAGTGCGTCTCCGACGCCCGCTGGAAGCTGTCCGTCAGGTCATGGTGCAGATCCTGCCTCGGGTCGTACACGTCGGTCAGCACTTGGAACTCGTCTATGATGATCGCGGTCGGCATGTTCTCCATGCGGGCGTATCCCATGGGGAAGTTGATCACCCACTGGGCCAGCCCGTGGGCGGCGGAGATGTCCTTTTCCGCAAGGATGCCCTCGTAGTGGTCGTACAGATCAATCGCATACTCGTCGTTCACCTGCCGGGCGAATCTCCGCAGGCGGGAGAGATCGAAGTCATCTCCGAAAAGACGGGGCTTCCGGTGACGAAAGGCGAGGTAGCTCCTCATGTAGCCGCCGAAATACTCCCTCGCGAAGTCGTAATACGAGATCGCCTCCCTTCGTCCCAGATAGCGGGCAAAGGAGATGAACACCGGAATCACCCGGTCCTGGGTGTGGAAGAGCTCGTTGAAGAACTTCACCAGGATGGCGGTCTTTCCCGTGCGCCGGCGTCCGACAAACGCGAAGCTGTTGAGATGCCAGCGGGGGATCCTTTCGACCCACTCCCGGCACATTCGCAGCTCGTCGTGCCGGTCCACGAACAGGTCGCCGACCAGATCCTCTATCGGGTCGAGACGGTACTCTGTCATGATGTCCCTCCTTCGGGGGTTGATGGTTGAGGGCAGGCTTGTCATGCAGAAACACTCCTTTCACACTGTTCATCGAACAGGGCCCGGCTTGAGAGGTTCCTGAAGTCCGTAAGACAATTGTCCGAGCAGGCGGGTGAACAGATGAAATGGCGATGTCAGGGGCGTGTTCTGCCAGTGTGTCCAATCCCACAGCAAGCCGTTGCAGAGGGAGCGATCTCCCATTTTTCCCCTGATCTCCTCTTTTATTCCTGACCATACCATGGATGGGCAGACAGACCTAGCCTAGGCCGTCTAAACCATGGATGGGCAGACAGACCTAACCTAGGCCGTCTAAATCAGCCAATTTTTGCTTGGCCAACCTTTGGCCCGCTCCTGTCCGTCCAAATCCTGTCAGGACAAGCATCTGGGACGACATGGCCGGGTCCGAAAGTCGGGCAAAAAACATGGCTGAAAACCGGCGTTTTTAGACGGCCTATACCTAGCCCAATGGCCAGTTTCCTGACCCGGTCCGCCGATTGTCATTCCCCAAAAAGCGGGTATCCAACGGCAGAATATCCAGAACCCCCACACAAAGGCGACATCAGACGGATCAGGCAATGAGATTACACCAGAAAATGATGAGTGTCAACCAATTTTTGAAGGCGTGCCAAAATCGCATCAAAGGAGTGCCAAAGTTGCACTTGGGCATCTGGAAAGCCATGTGCTGAAAGGCGCGCCAAAGCTGCATGCTGGCATCCCGAAAAGAGGATTGTCAAACGATGAAAAAGCTGACTTCAAGGGCAATTGCATTCGTTTCATTCGGGCATCCCGGCAACAAAGCCTGTTCTGAAAGCGACTTTTTTGTCAAGGTGGCAAATTCCCACCCTGAAATTGCGCATTTTGCCACCATCAAATACGGTGTTCACCCCATTGACTTGTCTCTGATATCGTGAGATGAGGGAAGTTTATATTGAAATTGCCAGACAAATTCGGGGAACTGCGGTCGGCGGTGAGCCAAGTAGGTGAGGAGAAGGAAGTGTTCACAGATTATATTCCCTTTTGAATCAGCGAAATCCGTGAAATCTGCCGAATCTGCGGTTCTGACCCGTTCCGGTAAGCGTCCGAACCACAGATTTGCACGGATTTCACAGATCATATTCCCTTTTGAATCAGCGAAATCCGTGAAATCTGCTGAATCTGCGGTTCTGACCCGTTCCGGTAAGCGTCCGAACCACAGATTTGCACAAGTTTCCTTCGTGGCGTTTCAGCATCATAGATTGGGATAGTACTTGGGATGGCGCAATATTATTCCAGAGAAATGGGATCACTGCCAAAGCGCAACTTTGGCACTCCGGAGTCAGAATAGTTGTGTCTGAAAAGAAATCACCACTTTCCATGATTCCGCTTGACATCCGAAATTACAAATGACGGCGGATGCTTTGCCATCTTGGAGGGAGGGTATAATCACCAGATACTGGGCCATAACGTGAAGGCCCTGCTGGATGGCCTCTCCAAATAAAAGGCCACTTTGCAAGTTCGTACCCTCGCTCGGCTCGGACTTGGGGTGATGAAAATGTTGCCGATGTTCCCAAAAGTTGATCCCAGTTTTGTTCCCCCAATTTTGTGACTGGCTGATTTTCAAACTGAAAAAATGGCGGGGAACAAGGACGGGACCACCCTGTCTGTGACATTTTCATCAGCCCAGCTCGGACCTGTCCCCGCTAAAAGACGGCGGCATGCTTTTCCCCGATAAAAGGCTTGTCCCCGACATTTTTTATCGGGGACGTCGGGGCAAATCCGATCCGCCGGATTTGGCAATCCCTGTCCCCGACGTCCCCCGATTAAAGACGACAAGTCATCGGAGCGGATCGTGAGAAGGAAGCCTATGCGCCCATTTAAGCCACACAACCCGGTGCCTCCTGTGGGGATGACCGAGGCGCTGGGACAATCAGAGGCGTTTCTCTCGTTTCAGGAACGCCTTTCCCGGGTCGCGCCGGTCCATCGGCCCGTGTTGCTGATTGGGGAACGGGGGACCGGCAAGGAGCTGGCCGCGTCCAGGCTGCATTTTCTCTCTGGCCGGTGGCAGGGTCCCCTAGTTGCGCTGAACTGTTCCGCCTTGACGCCGACATTGATCGGATCCGAACTGTTTGGGTATGAGAAAGGCGCGTTCAGCGGTGCGGACCGCCGGCGCATTGGAAGATTCGAGGCCGCGGATGGCGGGACCCTTTTTCTCGACGAGATCGGCAACATCCCCATGGAAGTCCAGGAGAAGATCCTCCGGACGGTGGAGTACGGCACATTTGAACGGGTCGGCAGCTCGGAGAGCCTTGAGGTGGATGTGCGGATCATCGCGGCCACCAATGCGGACCTGCCGGATCTGGTGGCCAAGGGGATGTTCAAGTCGGATCTCCTGGATCGGCTGTCGTTTGAAGTCCTGTTTCTCCCAAGGCTCAAGGACCGGGAAGAGGACATTCTTCTCTTGGTCAATCATTTTGCCGCACGGATGGCCTTTGAGCTGGGGCGGGAAGATATCCCCCATTTCACTTCCGAAGCCGTGCGGGCACTTGAAATCCACTCTTGGCCCGGAAATGTGCGCGAACTGAAGAATGTGGTGGAACGTGCGGTTTACCGATCCGACGATTCCCTGATCACGGATATTGTCTTTGACCCGTTTCATTCCCCATATGGAACCTATGGCCCGCCAAAGGCAGACGCGTCTCCGTCTGAAAAGATGGATCGACTGATGCGCGATCTCATGGAGAAGCCCTTGAAGAAGGCGGTCAAGATTTTGGAGATATTCCGGATGAAACAGGCGATTGGGGAATCAAGGCACAATCAGAGAAAGGCGGCCCGGATGCTGGGAATGACATATCATCAGTTGCGGGGATTGTATCGTAAATATAGGGATGATCTGTGAGGCGTGAAACGTGGGCGTGAGGCGTGAAACGTGAGGCGTGAAACGTGGGGGAATGAAGGTCAAAGGAGGAAGCCGGGTTTTGCCGCTCGGATCCTTTTGACGCCGAAGGGATTGAGAGTGGGTTTGATTCGTTTGATTTCAGGAGCCTCCTTGATGTTGGCGACAATCTGCGTAATCTGCGGTTCAAAATGCCACACGGACAAAAGTTGTCTGCCAAAAACCGGACAAAGATTGCCGCACCAACCCAAAAAAAACGACAGACATCGACATGACGGCAACAAACACACCTGAAGCCCACAAAAACAAACTCACAAACTCACCAACTCACCAACTCACAAACTCACAAACTCACAAACTCACAAACTCACAAACTCACAAACTCACCAACTCACCAACTCACAAACTCACCAACTCACCAACTCACCAACTCACAAACACACAAACACACAAACTCACAAACTCACAAACTCACAAACTCAC
>JAOZRQ010000038.1:18415-23111 GCA_029940115.1 Desulfobacterales bacterium | reverse complement strand
TAGATTGATAGATAGTATCGCTAAATTTTTACCTATAGAAAAGCATAATTTTTTAGATGTAAATGAATTTCTCGGAGATAACTTGGCAAATGAGAGATTGGTAACTTACAGCTCAAACAAGGACGCATTGGCTATCATTGATAGCGACCAACATTATAATTACATAGCTGACAAGTTAAAGTGTAACGATATAAAATTCACCAATCTGGACAATATTATCGTATTTTATAACATGATAAAGGTGCTGAGTGAAAATGAAGACCATAAAATGGTCGTAGCCACATTCAATTTAAAAGCATTATTTAATTTTTCAACATTTCTGTCATTGAAATTTGAAAATATATTTTCCTTAGCTCCTTTCTATAAAAAAGATAATGAAAACAGATATTTCAACTCCATAAAAGAGAAATGGGGAAGCAAAATATTAAATGAGACTATAGATTTTGAGTTTGACTATAAAGGATTTTTATTGCTTTCTCTTAATAAAGAGAATACGAGCTTCTTATTGCCTCCTTATGAGTATAATTTATTAAAGAAGTCAAAAATCATTGTATATGGCGCAGGCGACAGAGCAAATTTGTTTATTAATAATTCATCAGACATAAATTTTGATATTGTGGCTCTTACAGATCCTGCTCCCACAACGCACTATAAATATGTGAACAATATCTTAGTTGTACCTCCCGACAAGATTTTGGATTATGACTTTGATGTATTGATAATAGCTTCATCATGTCATAATGAAATATATCAGAATATCAGACCGTTGGAACAAAAAGGGATTATCATATACTATTCTGATGAAAATAACTGCTTATATCCTTTAAGCTATATTTCTAACAAGTTGATACCTATTGATATTGATAAAAAACAACCAAAAAGAATTCCTCCTTTTTTATCTCCTTATAGATATGGATTGTTAAAAAATATCAAGATTATTCTATATGGGGCAAGTGGTGGGGGAAAATTCTTTATCAGTTCAATAAACGAAAAAAAATTGAAGCTCAATATTTTGGCTTTCACAGATTCTGATCCTGAAAAACACCATCAGTACATTAGCAATATTCCGGTTATACCACCTGATAAACTTTCAGAATATGATTTTGATATTCTGATAATAACCTCCATGTATTATATGGAGATATATAAAAATGTCAAATGGTTAGAGACAAAAAATATTATCATATACGCTCTTGATTTTGAAAGCGGTGATTTGCGCTCTCTATCCAATGAATTAATGATCCTTAACCAATGGTCAAAAGACATTCAGCCGAACGATAAAGATGGACAACAGCAGTGAATTAACATTGATAATACTTGCAGCAGGAGTGGGAAAGAGACTAAAGCCTCTTACCCTTAACAAACCGAAATTTATGGTAGAAGTAGCGGGTTCCTCAATTGCCGAATGGCAACTAAGAGTAGCCCGGTCATGCGGAATTCACAATATTATCATAGTCAGCGGCTTTTGTTCAGACGCGGTTCAACTGAAAGATTGTATTATCATCAGAAACCCTGAATATGCTTCTACAAACATGGTGCAGACATTATGGTATGCTGAAGAATATTTCGGAAACAATTTCATAGTATCCTACGGAGATATTGTTTACGAACCTTTTGTATTGAGACAGCTTATTAACTCAGAATCTCCTGTGTCGGTAGTTGTTGATGTGGATTACTGGCATTATTGGCAAGAGAGACAAGATAATCCCTTTGATGACCTTGAAACTTTGAAATACGATGATAATTATTTTCTGACAGAAATTGGTAAAAAGACCACTTTCAAATCAGATATCAAAGCCCAATATATCGGTCTGACGAAGTTTACAGGGAAGGGGATCTCTCATCTCAGGAAAGCGTATGAGACAGCGAAATATGTCTCTGAAACTGCTACAAACCCTTTTAATTGTTTAAATCCATTTAAACAGCTTTACATGACCGACCTGCTTCAGGGAATGATAGAAATGAAATATACTTTAACTGCTGTTCCGATTCAGGGGGGGTGGATAGAAGTTGATTGTATAAAAGATAAAGAACTTGCTGAGAAATTTCTTTGTTGTGATTCTGAATTACTACCTATAATAAGACGAAGAAAAGGTTAAACATAGTGGTTATTTGGCTTATAGGCTTATCTGGCGCGGGTAAAACGACCATAGCAAAAACCCTTGCAACATTATTAAGGGAAAAACATGATAATGTTGTAGTTATTGACGGAGATATTGTCCGTTATATTATGGGTGGCGATTTGGGTTATTCCATAGAAGAGCGCGAGAAAAACGCCGCGCGTATAAGCCGTATGTGTCACTGGCTGGAGTCGGAAGGGTCTATTGTCATATGTGCTATTCTTTCAATTTTTCCTGAATGGAGAGAATGGAACAGAAAAAATTTTAAAAGATATTTTGAAGTGTTTGTTGATGTTCCCCTTATGGTACTTGAGACACAGAGGGATTATAAAGGACTTTACTTGAAAAGAAGGAGAGGGGAGATAGATGAAGTTGTCGGAATTGATATACCGTTTCCTCTTCCTGATAAGGCGGATTTATGTTTGGATAACGCCTCTCCCTTAACTGACTTTAAACCCTTGGCTGATGAAATAATAAAAAAAATAGAAGAGAAATGGAAAGATGCCTGTATCTGAAAATGTTGAATATCCTTATACACAGAAAGATATTCTGATCGAACCTAATTATTATATGTACACACCCTTTCAGGGAAAATCTTTATTGAAGGCTTATTTTTCAGACAGAGATGAAGCCATAGACAAGCTGATTTTTTCCAAGGGCGATCTTGACTTTAAAAATGTAGTTCTTGAATTTACAAGTTCAAGACTTAAACGGTTTGAAATAATGCAGCAATCTGTTCTTTCAGAATATCCGAATGTTACCGCAAACATTTTATATCGAAGTCTCCTAATGCTATTAGGAGGGGATGCTGATGAAAAATGGCTTTACTGTTATCTTTCAAAGATTGTTTCACGGTATGAAGTGAAACGGCAACTTTTTCCTTACTATGACAAGCGGTTCATCAGAGGACATGGAAATTCTGACATTTTGATTCTTTATATTTTAAGCCATTGCTCATGCATAGCCTATTATAAAAGAACTGAAAATATGAAATTTTTTAATACTGCTCTAAAACTTGGTGATCTGATAATATCTCGTATTAAGCATCTTGAGATATCGTCAGATAAAGTTCTTGCTGCAACGAGTTTATCTGAAGAAAGGATATGTTGCGATGCACTTATGGTAAAACAAGGGGTTAATATATGATATTGGATGATATTGGAATGCTATTGGCGGATACAGCAAGGTCTCGGGCATATCTTCAGGTTTTAGTGGCTCATAATTATCTTCCGTCCTGTGTAATAGTGATGGAAAACAAAGATTCGGATGTTAAACCTGGCCAGGTTCCGCCTCACATTCAATGTGAGGAGCGATATGTATTTCAAAAATCAGAGTTTTCTCCAAACATCCCGATCAGAGAGACGCTTGAGAGAACACATATCTCTTATTTTTCAGTTAAATCCACTGATCCTAATGAAGAAATTGTAATAGAAGCGTTGAAAAAAACTTCTCAGCCTGTCTTTATTTACGGAGGAGTGGGGGGTATTATATTAAAAAAGCCAGTTTTATCCTTAAATAAAAACTTTCTCCATATCCATCCGGGGGCGGTCCCTGCATATAGGGGAAGCACTCCGATCTATTACAGCCTGCTTAAAGAAGGTAAGATATTTGCCAGTGCCTTTTTTCTCAAGCCTGAAATAGATACCGGACCTGTTTTGAAAATTAAAGAATTTCCCCTTGAAGGAAATCGGACTGATATTGACTTTTTCATAGATCCGTTGATACGAGCTTCGTTGCTGCTTGATGTAATTAAAGAATATTCCGAAACTAATAATTTTTATGCATCCGAACAGGAAAATCTCTCGTCTGAGAGTGAAAATTATTACATTATCCATCCGATACTGAAGCATGTTGCCATATTAGGAAAGTAGATAGACAATGAATGAAATTTCAATTATTTCACAGGGAGATCAATCTAACCTTACATTAAATGAAGATCATCATCTGGCGTGTAACAATGTTACGATTGATATCGTTGGAGAAGGAAATCGTATTCAAATTGGCAAAAAATGTAGGCTATTGAACTTTAAAATGATAATCAGAGGGGATAATAGCAAAATTGTCATTGGTGAAAACGTGAATTGTTCAGGGCTTATGCAGATAAAAGCCAGTTCATCATCTATAATAATTGGAAATCGGACTCGTTTTGTCGGTAAAGGTCCCGCTCTCCGTTGCGGAGAGCCAAACACAAAAATTACTATGGGAAAAAATTGTTTAGTGGCTATTGATGTTGTCATGAACACATCTGATAGTCATAGTATTTTAGATATTGATACCAAAAAACGTATTAATCCCCCAAGTGATATTTTTATTGGGGACCACGTTTGGGTTGGTATGGGTGCTAAAATATGGAAGAATGTCATAATTGGTAACCATTCAATAGTTGCATCAGGCGCAATTGTAACCAAAAATATACCTGAACACTGTATAGAAGCAGGGGTTCCGGCATCAGTTATAAAAGAGAGAATAACGTGGGATAGTAGATTACTACCATTTGATGATGAATAAATCCTCTGTGAGAAGAGTTTGCCATGCGTGTTACTTATCGAAATAAAACGGCTAAGGATTACTGGAAG
>JAOZRQ010000038.1:11153-18315 GCA_029940115.1 Desulfobacterales bacterium | reverse complement strand
TGCTATTCCTGTGGATGAGCCGATGGAAAATTTAAGCGCTTACCCGCTTAAATATGCTGAACTCACAATAAAAGCTAAAGAAGGCAGAATTCTGGAAGCAGGTTGTGGGGGGGGGCGCGTTCTTCGCTACTATAAAAACAAGGGCTATGACATTGCCGGAATGGATTTTATTGAAGAAGCAATAGAAAAACTAAAAGAAGCAGATCCGGATTTGGATGTGGAGGTTGGAGATATAACGAATCTCAGATACAAGAGTGAGTCTTTTAGGTATGTATTGGCTTTTGGCTTATATCACAGTTTGGAACGCGGATTAGAGCAGGCAATCAGGGAAACCTATCGCGTATTGGAAAAACAGGGGAAAGTTTGTGCATCATTTCGAGCAGATAACATTCAAACATATCTGACTGATTGTCTGACGGACTATCGCCTCCAAAAGGGTGGAAGAAAAGCTGATCCGAACATGAAAAAGAGATTTCACAAAATGAACCTTACCCGTTCGGAATTCATCAATCTGTTTGAAAGCAACGGTTTCCGTGTAGAGTCAGTTTTTCATGTGGAAAACATGCCTATTCTTTATAAGTTTGGCTTTTTTCGTTCCAAAAATCACAAAATCTTCAATGAAAATTTGGCAAGACGGGAAGGATATAAATTATCTTTCTTGGGTAGTGCAATACAACAATTTGTGATGCGTTATTTTTCTGAAAAGTTTTGTAATATTTTTGTTTTAATTGCTCGAAAACCTTAGTATGCGGATTAGGAATCAGTTATTATGAAAACAATTATAGTGGATTCAGGCAGAGGTATTCGCAGGTTAGATCCCTCAAAAAGCTATCCATTTAGTTTGGAACAGCTCAAGCCAGGTCGCCGGACTTTGGATTGGAATCTCGAAGCCCTTCGGTATCATAATATTGAACAAGTTGTTTTCGTCGGCGGCTATCATCTGGAAAAAATGATAGCCGGGTATCCGGGACTAAAGTTTTACTATCACGAGAAATGGAAGTCTGAAGAAATAGTTGCTGCTTTGAAACTGGTATTACACGAATTTTCGGAACCTTGTATTATTTGTTCTGGTGATACGATATTTCGTCAGCAGGCAGTAGATTATATATTGAAGGGGAAGGGCAGGCTACGTTTTGCAGGCAATTGGGACGCTAAAAATTCGAGGTTTGAAATCTTACTTATGTATGTACATCCGGAAGCAGTCGGACTCCTCAAAAAAGGGATTGAAATGCTTTCTCAATCAGATCCGTCTGCTAATCTCACAGATATTTATCGTAGTGAGTTGGGATCAAATATTGAAGTGATTGATTTAAAAGAGCAGGCAGTATCCCTTCATGCTCCTTATGCTTTGGCCCAATTTGTACTTGGAAGCAAAGCTCAGACATTGAACCGCCTGAAACCTCTGTTAAAGAATGCCGTTATTTTAGATCAGATAAGTTTTTCTGTATCAGATTGGAGTGATAACCCAGAGGCAATTTTGCAACAGATAATTAATAAATTTGATCATAGGCAACAGGTCATAGTAAGAAGCAGTACGGTTGCGGAAGATGGATGGACAAACTCTTTGGCCGGACATTACAGAAGCATATTGAATGTCTGTTGTTCAGATAGAGATGCTATTATTTCGTCAATTAATGACGTAATAGCAAGTTATGGTTCAGAAAAGAATAATGCTGACGAAGTTCTGATTCAGCCCCAGTTAGGTGATGTAGCCGTCAGTGGAGTTATCTTTACCAGAGACATAAACACACATGCTCCTTATTATTTGATAAATTATGACAGAACTTCAAGAACTGATGGGATTACATCAGGTTATAGCCAGTCATGGGAATCTCTCATTATCTATAAAAATATTTTTAATGGAACCATTAAAGAAAAATGGGCGAAGAAACTTCTGGATGCTGTAAAAGAAATAGAATTTCTTGTATCTTATGACGTTCTGGATATTGAGTTTGCTATTGATAGCAAAGATATAGTTTATATTTTTCAGGTGCGACCTCTGACAGCCTGCACACAAGATGAAAGCGTTGATGATTCTGATTTGGAGCAGGAAGTTGGAAACATCGAAAACTTCTTGGAAGTAATTGAAAAACCAAGACCGGATGTTTACGGAAATGGAATCCTTCTAGGTAATATGCCTGACTGGAATCCCGCGGAAATGATAGGTACGAGTCCTCGCCCGCTTGCGCTCAGTCTCTATCAAACTCTCATAACCGATTCTGTATGGGCCAGGGCCAGATCTGCGAGTGGCTATCGTTATATGTATCCTGAGCCATTAATGATTTGTCTCTGTGGTCATCCATACATTGATATCCGTGTGAGTCTGAATTCATTTCTTCCTGAAGATCTGCCTGAATCCGTGGCCCAAAAACTGATTGAATATCAATGTGTCTTGCTAAAAAACAAACCACACCTTCATGACAAAATAGAATTTTCAATTGCTATAACATGCGCCTCTTTTGATATAGATGAGCGAGTTGGGAATTTGACAGAACACGGTTTTTCTGTTAATGAGGTTTCAGAAATAAAAAACACGTTAATTACATTTACAAATGCCATCCTCTCGGGAAAAATTGCTCCGATAGATGAGCAGATAAAACTATTAAACAGACTCGGCAGATGGAGAGAGGCACTGAATGCTTCCAGAAAAAAGAAAAGTGTTTCCGAAATGTTCTGTTGTCTGAGGCGTATCCATGCTGATACATGTAGCTATGGAACATATCCTTTTTCGATATTAGCCCGATATGCTTTTATCAGTCTTAGTTTTTTAAAATCTATGAAAAAATATGTCTTTGGAGATGATAAAGTTTATGACAAATTACTTGCATCAATATCCACTGTTGCTTCCGAGATAGCATGCGATATGTCTGAAGTTTCAAATAATAGGCTTTCTTTAGAAGAATTTCTAAACAAATACGGCCATCTCAGACCTGGAACCTATGATATCAAATCGCCAACCTACGCTCAGGCACACGAATTTTACCTAAGTAATTGTTTGCTTCCGGTTACCGATGAAAAAAGCAAACTGGATCCTAAGAATTTTCTGAAATCACGCTCCAAGGAAATCAGGGAGTTATTATCCATGAATAGAATAGAGGTGGATATTAATACGTTTGTCAATTTCCTTATTGATGCCATATCTGCCAGAGAAAGAGCAAAATTTGAATTTACTAAAAATGTAAATCTGATGCTGGAAACAATTTCGGATATAGGAGAATTAATCGGACTCTCCAGAGATGATATGTCGTTTATCCCTATCGAATCTTTGCTCAAACATGCTTTAAACTCCCATTCTGCAGCATTGACAAACGAACTTTATAGAGAATTTAATCATAATAAAAAACGCTACGCTTTGACAAAGGCGATCCCACTGCCTGATTTTATAAGCTGCATTGATGATGTGAAATATTATAAAATCAAAGATAGCCGGCCGAATTTTATTACAATGTCCAGCGCTTCCGCTGAGATTTATCACCTAAACGGAAGCAATATTTCATCAGACATTGACCTTAAAAATCGGATAGTTGTTATTAAAAGTGCTGATCCTGGTTATGACTGGATATTTGCTCATAATATCTCCGGATTAATTACCAAATACGGGGGCGTTGCATCGCATATGGCAATACGTGCAGCAGAGTTTAAACTCCCGGCTGCCATTGGCTGTGGGGAAAATATTTACCGAAAACTTCTAAATGCAAAATATGTCAAACTGGATTGCACAGCCAAAAAAATAATGATTTATTGATTATGAAAAAACGGATCGCCATAACAATGCGAACTGACAAAACCCGCTATGACGAAAAAATTGACGTGTTAGCTCAGGCATGGACTAAGATATTAAGCCAGCAGGGTTATCTCCCATTGCCAGTGCCCAATGATATTGATAATATTGTTCAATGGATGAAGGAATTGAAAATTTCTGCAATAATTCTGAGCGGAGGAAACAGCCTCACAAATATTGGCAAGTACGTGGGTGATGCTGATCTTGTAAGAGATGCCAATGAAGAAAGAATTTTGGATTTCGCTATGGGAAATCGGCTCCCCATACTTGGGGTTTGCAGGGGATTTCAGCTTTTAATCCGCCATACTTCAAAACTTTCTCCTGTGGAAGTAAAAGAACATGCGGGGAAATCCCATCATCTTCGATTTACAGATGCTGGAAAAGCTTTTTTCAAGGTGAGTAAATGTTCTGTCAATTCTTACCATAATTTTGGCTATCAAAAGAGTCAGATCTCTGAAATTTGGGAAATACTTTCTATGTCCCTTGACGGAGTTGTCGAAGCTGTAATACACTCTGTACATCCGATTCTTGCAGTACAATGGCATCCTGAAAGAATAGATCAAGGGCGTAATGTATGTGATAAATTTGTTTGGAAGTGGTTAAAAGATAATCTTAAGTAATTAATTAATTAATATAATAATTAATTAAGGTGGGAGTTTATGATTCTGATTTCGGATAACATTATGTTAAATTAATGCAAAAGCAAATTGTCATATTTTTTCAATACAGCCTTTAGCAAAAAGATAGCAAAGGAGATAAAATAAGTTGTTGCACAACGCTCTAAAATGGATAAAAAATGTCAAAGCCTCTTATAAAAATTATAGAAGCTATACGATTTTTAGCGACTATTATGTTGGATCATGGATAGAACTTGTCAAACCCGATGAGAAGAGGAAAGGTGTGATTTTTTGGGATCCGCGTGTAATTCCCGTTAAGTATGGACATCTGAAAAAAGGACAAATTGCTTGGCTTAAAAAGCATTATATATTTATTTTGGTGGAGTATTTTTATGGATTGATTTCCGAAGTAAGGAAAGTGGTAGGTGATGATTTCTCTCTTTTTGAGTTTCTAATGACAAAAGATATTTATGATGAGATTGAATACTCCAAAGCTGGTCTTTGTAACTGTTTACCTTATTCTTATAGTGATTTGGTGTCGGATTTAGATGATGAGATAGATGAGATATTAAACATAAAAAAAGAATTTGATTTTCTTAAATGCGGTGTCCCAGCACTTTATACACCCTTTATCAGAGGAGGGGGATCGCGATATGTTCATCCTCTCAGAGGAATTGGGGGAGTAGGGGAACCAATTTATCATATCTCAGAAATTAATGATAAATCCAAACAGATGTTAGATAACTATGACGATTATAAGCCGAGAAGAATATTAGAACTTACGAGTCGGAAAAAAACATTAAAAGATATGCGGCAAAAACTTAAAGCCGCATATGAAAATTATGGACAAGAATGGGACGGCAATTTTGAAGAAATCACAGGATGGGCTCCGGGCAGACCGTGGTCTTGTCTGGACGTAAGGAGTATACCGGAACTGTGAAATGCGGAAACCCCATATTTTCAGACTGGAATGAGTATCAAAGAAGATGAGGGAGTTATGGAGGCGAAAATTATTTCTGGCAAACCCGAGTTTGCCACTTTCAAAGACCTGGTTGAAGAATATCTGAAACTCAACCAAAGATTGTTCTTCATTCAGGTTGGAGCTTTTGATGCACAAGGCGATCCTATCCTATACTATATGGAAAAATATAATATAAATGGAATTATGATAGAGCCTAATCCGACACCTTTCAAAAGACTTCAGCACAATCAGGTTTTAAGGGAAATCACTTTATTAAACATTGCCATTTCTCCCGAGGAAGGAATTAGAAATCTTTACTTTGTACCTGAAAATAAAGCTGATTCATACGGTAAGCGGTACTGGGCCAAGTATTGTTCGACACTTGTACCTGACCGTGGTAGGATTATGGAATTTTCTGAAGATGTTGAGAATATCAAGGTTGAATGCTGTACGCTTCAGAGAGTTATTAATGATCATGATGTTAAAAATGTTGATTTGCTCTTAATTGATACAGAGGGGCATGACTATGAGGTCATCAAATCGCTTGACTTTGGGAAGATTAAGCCCAAAATAATTCATTATGAAGAACGTCATATCCCTAAAGATGAGAATATCGAATGTCATCACTTTCTAAAAGAGCAGGGATATGTTATATTTGAGGAACCTCATCCTAATGATACAACGGCCTACTTGGCTGATTTATTTGTGAGATAATTTGTAGCCTAACTTAATGTGCCGAACACCGGCCAGAGGCTATCTGGTCAGAGTGTTACCCATAATAACCCCATTATCTTCTTTAGATATCCGGGATTGATAATTATTTTTAGAATGAGAAAAATCATAATTTTCGGGGCCAGTCTGGCTGGAAAACGAGCCAAACAAAATCTGTCAAGCGATGAAAAAGTCATTTGTTTTGCTGATAACGACCTAAATAAAATAGGTTCTTTATTCTGCGGAATTCCTGTGATTCATCCAGAAGATATAAGAAAACAGGATTTTGACATTTTGCTTATTGCCAGTACATACCTCCACGAAATTTATCTACAGTTATTAGACTTGGGGTTAAATGATGATATAATAGAAGTATTTCGCGGAGGACAAAACGCTGGTTGGAATCTCAAGTATGCTCAGTTATTGGCAAAACGAAACAATTATCAGAAAGCATTGGAAATAGTAGCAGAGACTTACGTCGAATTCGACAATATAAAAGATGGATACAGCTTTATAGGAGGAGTATATAAGCAAGCTGGAGACCTGAAAAAAGCTTCTGACTGTTTGGAAAAAGACTATCTGGAAAAGCGCCAGAGTCCGGGGTGGAAGCTCAACCACGCCCACCTGCGGGCCGAGCTGGGAGAGTGCGGGAGGGCCCTGAGCCTGGTGGCCGAGGCCTACGGCGAGTCCGGCACGGTGAGGGACGGATACAGCCGGGTGGGCGACATCTGCCGCAGGGAGGGGCTGAAAGAGAAGGCCCTCGGACTCATGGAAGAGGACTACGCGGCCGGCCGCCAGAGCGCGTCATGGAAGCTGAACCACGCAAAACTCCTGGCCGAGGAGGGGGAGCGTGACAGGGCCTCGGACCTTGTGGCCGAGGCCTATTCGGAATCCGGCGGGCTGAGGGACGGCCACAGCTTCGTGGGGGCGGCCTGCAAGCGGGCCGGCGAGACCCGGAGGGCCGAGGGGCATTTCGAGAGAGACTATCTGGAGGGACGCCAGAGTCCGGGGTGGAAGCTCAACCACGCCCACCTGCTGGCCGAGCTGGGAGAGTGCGGGAGGGCCCTGAGCCTGGTGGCCGAGGCCTACGGC